>JAJCXU010000203.1 GCA_029263275.1 Ilumatobacter sp. | reverse complement strand
ACGCCGGGCAGGTTCTGCGTCGACGACGCCCAGTCGGGAACGAAGGCGATGACCAGGCCGCCGATGACGGCGCCGGACAGTGTTCCAACACCACCAACGACCATGCCCACGATGAACAGAATCGAGATCAACTGGGTGAAGTCGCCCTCAGATGCGATTCCGAGTTCGGCAACGTAGATCATGCCGCCGACGCCACCAAGGGCGGAGGCCACACCGAACGACATCGTCTTGTGGAAGGCGAGGCTGATGCCGTTGACCGCCGCTGACGTCTCGTTGTCGCGAACGGCGCGGATTGCCCGCCCGGGGCGGCTCTTGACGAGGTTGCTGACCATCTTGAAACAGACGAGCGCCAGGAGAACCATCAAGAAGAAGGTCCAGACGCGTTGTTCCTGCTTGCTCGACAAACCTTCGCCTTCGCCGAAGTACTGCCCAATCAGCGGGATGCTGTGCAGCGCATCGACGATGCCGTCGAGCGGCAGCCAGCTGGGTGGGATGAAGTCGGAGTCGACCTGCTTGCCAGCGGCACCGCCGGTGTAGTCGAGCAAGACGTCGAGCTTGATCAGCGATGGGAAGATCGCCGCCAAGCCGAGGGTGACCAACGCGAGGTACAACCCCTTGATCCGCAGCGCCGGGATGCCGAACAGCAGCCCGAAGACGAAGCAGACCGGGACCACGACCAAGAGCGAGGTGAACCACGCCCAGTTGTGATCAGCGACGAGCCAGGCCGAGATGTAGGCACCCGTTCCGAAGAAGAAGCCTTGGCCGAGTGACAGTTGGCCGGTGAATCCGGCCACAACCTGCAGCCCGAGAATCGCGACCATGAACGAGATCGCCTTGGTGACGCGGGTGATACTGATCTTGTAGTCGTTCTCGAGGATGGTGATCGAGCCCGTGTCGTTGTATGCGAACGCCACGATCAAGACCAAGAGCGCAAGCACAGCGAACCCGATGAACTTGTACGTGCGGTAGGCGCTCGTACCTTGCGTGAAGACGAATTTCGGTGATGTCGTTGCCATGATGTCCTCCTAAACCCGTTCCACCTGTGGTGTGCCGAACAATCCAGATGGCTTGAAGAGCAAAACCAACATCAGCACCACCACCGCAGCGAGCAAGCTCAGCTCACTCGGAATTCCGAGGTATGGCACAGCGATCGATTGCACGAGCCCGATGGCCAGGCCGCCGACGATGGCGCCGCCAAGACTGTCGAGGCCGCCGAGCGCTGCGGCCGACACAGCGAAGATGAGGCCGGTGACCATCACCTGAGGTTCCAATTGGCGGAACGGCGAGGCGACGAACACACAGACGCCGAGCGTGCCGACTGCGGCGGCAATCGCCCAGCCGAATTGCAGCGTGGGACCGACCTTGATGCCAACGAGTTCGCTCGACTCGAGGTTGGACGACACAGCGCGGAAGGCGAGGCCGACCTTGGTCTTGTTGAGCAGCAGCGTCAGCCCACCGGCGACGACAGCGATGGTGGTGAGCGTGCCGATCGTGTACCACGACAGGGTGGCGTTGCCGACGCTGAGAGCGTTGCCCGACGGGAACAGCTCAGGGAAGGCCCGGGGGTCAAAGCGCCACACGATGCCGGCGATGGCGTTGATCGCCAGGAACAAGCCCAGCGTGATGATCACGAGTGGCAAGTGGTCGGCCGGGTCGAACGGCCGAATCAACGTCCGTTCGATTCCTGCGGCGAGGAGGGCGGAGATCAGCATGCCCACCACGACGGCGATCCACATCGGAAGGCCCCGTTCCGTGGCGAGCACGAGCACGATGAAGCCGCCGAACATGGCGAATTCACCCTGTGCGAAGTTGATGAGTGTGGTCGCCTTGAAGATCATGACGAGCGCCATGGCGATGAGTGCATACGTGGCACCGTTCGACAAACCGTCGAAGATGCGTGCGATGAAGAGGTCCATGATGTGGTCAGACTCCCAGGTAGGCCTTGCGGATGGCGTCGTCGTTGATCAATTGGTCGGCGGGGCCCTCGGTGAAGATTTCCCCCGACTCGAGTACGTAGCCGCGATCGCCGATGCCGAGCGCCAGTTGGGCGTTCTGCTCGACGACGAGCATCGTGGTTCCGGTCTCTTTGTTGATCTCGGCGAATCGCTCGAACAGTTCGGCCACGATGATCGGAGCCAACCCCAGAGAGGGTTCGTCGAGCAGCAGCAGACTCGGTCGCGACATCAGAGCACGAGACACGGCGAGCATCTGCTGTTCGCCACCTGACAAGGATCCTGCTCGCTGGTTCTTGCGCTCCCGGAGAACGGGGTAGACGTCGAACCATTGATCGATGTCGGCGTCAACCTCGTCGTCGTTGCGGATGTACGCACCGACGCGAAGGTTGTCCTCGACGGACAGCTCAGGGAGTGTGCCACGACCCTGGGGCACGTGGGCAACGCCTTGGCGGACCAGGTCCGGGGCCTTGGCACTGCTGATCTCTTCGCCGCGAAGTTTGATGGAGCCGGTTCGAGCGATCATCCCGGACACCGCGCGCAGCGTCGTGGTCTTGCCGGCGCCATTGGCCCCGAGAATGATGACGATCTCGCCGTCCGCAACGTGGAAGTCGAGGCCGTGCAGGACTTGAATCTGGCCGTAGCCACCTTCGAGGCCCTTCACATCGAGAACGAGTTCGGGTGACGTGCTGGTGTTGGTATCGCTCATGCGGGTGCCCCGAGGTATGCCTCGATCACTGCGGGATCTTCCTGCACCTGGGCAGGCAGACCCTCGGCGATCTTGCGGCCGAAGTCGAGCACGACCACGTTCTCCGAGATGCTCATCACGAGCCCCATGTGGTGCTCGACCAGCAGGATGGTCAGGTTGTAGTCGGTGCGGATCTTCTGGATGACCAGGGAGAGTTCATCGACCTCGCTGTGGGTCAGGCCGGTGGCTGGCTCGTCGAGCATCAGCAGCTTGGGGTGCCCGATCAGGCAGCGGGCGAGTTCGATGCGCTTGAGCGTGCCGTACGGGAGTCCGGCGCATTGCTGGAACGCGAACTCGGCCAGGCCGAGGTCGTCCAGAATGGTGTATGCCTCCGAGGCAAGCTGCTCCTCTTCCTTCTTGCGGCCGACGTTGAGCATCGCTGTAAAGAAGTTCTGCTTGCTACGAACATGAGCACCAGCCATCACGTTCTCGATCACGCTCATGCGGGGCCAGAGCGCCAAGTTCTGGAAGGTCCGGAAGATGCCCGTCTCAGCGATGAGGTGCGGTGACGTCTTGAGGAGATCAACTCCGTTGAACCGCAAGGTTCCGGCGGTCGGGTCATAGATGCGACTGATGACGTTGAACATCGTCGTCTTGCCCGCACCATTGGGACCGATCAATCCACAGATCTGCCCTTCTTCAATGTCGAACGTCATGCCGCTGAGGGCGACAATGCCCCCGAACCTGACCTCGACGTCGTTCACTTCCAGCAATGCCATCGACGCAAACCCCCTGTAGTTCGTCGGTGTGGTTGGGGAAGGTAGCACCTCGCCCCACGCAAGCTTAAAGCCGAGGGAAATTCCTTGGGCAAACACTGACCTGACAGGCGACTCTGATCGCTCCAGTGCCCTGCATCGCGTACGAAGCCGATCTCAGGGACCCCGATGAGCAGGGTCAGCGCCTCGTCAACTCGAGGTGAGAAACGTCGAAAACCCACGTCGTTGAAGTGAGTCCACACCGCCTCGTGCCTAGAGTCGTCGACGTGGCCCACCGTCCGCTGATCGCCCTGCTGGTTACCGCTTCGGTGACCGCTGCTGCATGCAGCGCCGATGTCGCGGTCACGGCGACACGCTCAGAGCAGACCGGCCCCGGGACCACATCGGCGCCATTCGAGCCGGTCCCCGACGATGGCGACCCCTCGTCGTCGTCTGTTCCTGCTCCCTCCAGTCCCGCATCGAGTGACCCTGTGTCGAGCGACGACCCCGACATTCCCGTCACCGCACCCCTCGTGATCGATCCCGATGCGATCAACTTCGGGCCGAACAAGCCGGCACGCGCCTACGACGACTTCCTGCTGGCAACCCTCAGCGATCTCGACACATGGTGGGAGCAGACCTATCCGGAGGTGTACGGCGAGGCGTGGCAACCGCTCGAAGGCGACATCTACGCCGCCTACCCACAACGCCCAGACGACCTGCCCGGTTGCGGAGAACCGCGTACGTCATACGACGACGTGCAGGAGTTCGTCGCCTTCTACTGCGGCCTGGGTGATTTCATCGTCTACGACGATGGCGCAAACGGACTCCTTGCCGAACTCGCCGACAACTTCGGCGCCGGCACGATCGGCATCGTGCTCGCGCACGAGTACGGCCATGCCATTCAGCAACGCACCGGGGTACTCGACCGCAACCTGCCCACGGTCACGTCCGAACAGCAAGCCGATTGCTTCGCCGGTGCCTGGGCTGGCCGCGCCGCCCGCAACGAAGGCGGCATCTCATTCACCGATGCAGATGTGCGCGCCGGTCTCATCGCCATGCTCGAGGTCCGCGACCCGGTCGGGCTCGACCAGTTCAGTCCCGGCGGTCACGGATCGGGCTTCGACCGAGTCGGAGCCTTCCAGACCGGCTTCGTCGAAGGACCCGTGCGTTGCGGTGACCTAATTGACGACCCGCTGCCGCTGGTCCCCAATCAGTTCAACGACTTCGAAGACGAGCAGAACGAGGGCAACGCTCCCTTCGGGTACGACCCAGGCGAGCCCGGCGTGCGCAACGCCGAGCTGTTCGGGTTCCTCGTTCCTGACCTCAACCTGTACTGGGGCGTTGATGCAGCCGTGCCGGGATGGACGGACCTGACGCTCGTGCCGGTCCAACAAGCCCAGCAGGCGACCTGCGCCGATCTGCTTCCAGGATTCGAGAACGGTGCAGCGCTCTGCCCGTCGTCCAACATCGTCTACCTCAACGAGCCGGTCGCGCTCGACCTGTACCAACAGCAGACATTCGGCGATTTCTCACTCGGCTATCTCATCGGATTGGCCTGGGCCGAAGCCGCACAGATCGCGCTCGGCTCCACGCGTCAAGGCGAGGATCGTCAGTTGGTCAACGACTGCCTCGCAGGTGCGTGGGTCCAGACCGTCATTCCGGTCAATCGCCAACTTCCCGAACCTCGCGACGAGGGTCGCACGTCAATCGTGTCGCCGGGTGACCTCGACGAAGCGATTCGCACCGCGATCATCATCGGTGACCTCGGCGCCAACGACAACGTGCTCGGCAGTCCGTTCGAGAAGATCGAGGCATTCAGTGACGGAGTCCTCGAGGGCCTCGACGCCTGCGGAACTTGAGTCAGTCGAGCAAGTCAGCAAGCAGCGTT
>JAJCXU010000202.1 GCA_029263275.1 Ilumatobacter sp. | reverse complement strand
CGGCGGGGCTCCATCAGGTCGACGACGAGGCGTTCTCACTCGTCGACCTCAGCTATCGCGTGATCCCCGGCGACGCGGACCTGGCGTCGCTGACGATGACCCACTCGTCGGTTCACTTCGATCGCACCGGGTTCCGCGAGGACGTCAACACGGTGTTCCCGCTCGACCGACTCCGAGAGCTCGCCGCAGGCGGCGCAATCGCCTCCGTGGCCGACCACCACTACTCGTTGATGGGCGCAGGCTGGCCACCGGAGATGATCGAGCCGACGTGCGAAGAGTTGGCCCGGCTGCTGAAAGCCGACAACGTCAGCGCCGTCTGCCTCGTACCGGTTTGACCGAACTGCACCCGCGCGGTCGGCGCGGTCGCACACCACCTCGAATCGGCCGGTATCGCCACCACCGGCATCTCCCTCGTTCGCGAGCAGACCGAGGCGATGCGTCTGCCGAGGTTCCTCTGGGTCCCCTTCGAGCTCGGCCGACCCTTCGGCGCACCACACGAACCCGACTTCCAACGACGCGTGCTCCACGCGGCGCTCGCACTCGTCGAACGATCCGACGGCCCCGTCGTCCTCGAGGACTTCCCCGACGACGCTCCCGCCAATGACGAGGAGGTCGTGTGGGCTTGCCCGGTTTCGTTCGCGACGACAGGCCACGACGAGTCCGACCCCGTGTGGGCGACACGCCAGGAATTGGGGCGACTCGCGCCGTGGGCCGAGCTCCGGCCGGCGCCCGCGCCGAACAGCGGTCGGTCGCCGGGCGCAATCGTCGACCTGCTCGCCGCCGCTGCCGGCGGCGACCACGTCCCCGTCCAAGACCTGCGACTCGCTGCCGACGACATCCGCACCTGGTACCTGCACGCCGCCGCTCAGCAACCGGGCCGGGCCACCAGTCACGACCGCAACACCTGGTTCTGGCGGGACACGGCACTCGCCCGACTCTTGGGCCACGTGACCGCCCGTCTGCTCGATGATCCCGACCCGATCGTGCGGATGTTCGCCGATCGAGGCCTCGTGCCCCGGGACCACTTCGACGTCCTCGTCCACCCTCTCCAGAACGGAACACCTGATGCCTGAGCCACGAACGATCATCCGCGAGCCGCTCAGCGGGCCGGCAGTCTGGTACGGCCCCGCCCTCGACCCGACCGACTACCTGTACCACCTCGACTCCACCGAGATCGACGAGATCTGCCGGGTCCGCGACGACCTCCTCGCGCGAGACGTCGGGCTCGGAGCCGTCGACCCCGAATCCGCTCCGATGCCGGCCTGCGCCGAGGCCGTCGCTGACTGGGTCGACCGGCTCGAGAACGGCATCGGGTTCGTCGTCATCCGCGGACTCGACATCGACGGTTGGAGCGAACGCGAGGCAGGCCTCGCCTACTACGCGCTGGGCCGACAGCTCGGCTTTCCCGTGAAGCAGAACGCCCAGGGCCACCTCCTCGGACACGTGCGCGACACCGGCAAGGACATCTTCACCGACCCGAGCGCACGGGGCTACCAGGTACGTATCGCGTTGCCGTTCCACACCGACACCTCCACCGACCTGCTGTCGTTGATGTGTCTGCGCACGGCGAGAGAGGGCGGCGACAGCGCCCTCGCCCCCCTCCAGACCGTCTACAACGAAGTCCTGGCCCGGCGCCCCGACCTGATCGACACGTACTACGAGCGCTTCGATTTCGATTGCCGAGACGAAGAGCATCCTGACGGCGGACCGTTCTACACGCGGGTGCTTGCTTCGGTGGGTCCCGACGCGCGTCTCTCGCTGCGACACAACTCCGGCTACGCCCGCTCTGCCGCACGACGGTTCGACGAGTGTGCCGAGTTGACTCCACAGCAGGACGAACTCTTGTCCCTGATCGACAAGCTCTCGCAGGATCCGAAGATCCACGTGCGCTTCCGGCTCGAGCAGGGCGACATCATCCTCGTCAACAACTATGCGGTGGCCCACTCACGGTCGGCGTTCGAGGATCACGACGAGGCCGAGCGGAAACGCCACCTGCTGCGCTTGTGGTTGGTGATGTACGACGGCCGTCCGTTGGAGGCCGACTTCGACAACCGCGCCGGTCTCGTGACGACGGCGGACCTCGCCGACGACGGGTTGGCCCGAGGGTGAGCGGGCATCCGATCACGGCCGATACTGCGACGAAGCGGATGCTCGGCGCACTGGTCGTGTGGAACGTGATCGACATCGGCGTCCACGTCGCCGTCGACGAGGTGGAATTCCTGCGCGTGACGGCGAACGTCGTCCTGATCGCCGTCGCAATAGCGGTGCTCGTGGGACGGGCCGGGCGGCACCCCGCACATCCCCTCGTGCCGGCGCTGGTCGCCTGCGCCGCGCTCAACCTCGTCGTGCTGATCGACAAGGGCCCTGCGGTCCCGATGATCACCTTCGTCGTGGTCAGCATCCTTCTGACCGCCGCCGCTGTCGAGCGGCTGCGCCCCGCACCGGAGCAGCGTCGGATCCGGATCGGTCGACGATGAACAGCGCGCTCACGATCGACCACGCGTTCCGAATCCGAGGACGATGATGGACGCGCACGACCGTCCCGCCTTCGAGAACTCGACCGAGGCCGAGTTCTCGACCTCGCACGACCGCGCCGAACTGCTCGGCATCGGGGGCGATTCCGAGGCACGAGCGCACCTCTTCTCCCACTGGGACCGTGTGCTCCCCCACCGCAAGCTCAACGGAGCTGCGCGACCACACGTGTTCGAAGACCGGTCGGCACCGCTCGACATCAGCTACGTGCATGCCGGCGAGGAGCGAACGCTGGACGATTACGTCGAACGCAACCACGTGGCCTCGCTCCTCGTGCTCGCCGACGGCGTCGTCGTCCACGACCGCTACCGGCTCGGCGCGCACCGGGGCAGCCGGTGGCATGTCTGGTCGGCATCGAAGAGCTTCACCAGCACCGTCCTCGGCCGAGCCCTGCACACCGGCGTGCTCGACAGCATCGACGACCCCGTCACCAAGTACATCTCGATCGGCGGCGGTTACGCCGAGGCGACCGTCCGCGACGTGTTGATGATGTCGTCGGGGGTGAACTTCTTCCACCACCAGGGGTCGCCGGATCGCCGGGACATGTACCGACAGATCTGGGGCCAGGGCCGCGACCTGGACGACTTCGCCGGTGAACTCGGGCCCCGAGTCCGGCCCGGCACCGACTTCAACTACCTCGCCACCGACACCCACGTCTTGTCGATGGTGCTCCGGGCAGCGTACGCCCAGCCGTTCCATCAGATCGTGCAGGAGCAGCTGTGGGATGCCATGGGAATGGCCGGCGATGCCTTCTGGTCCCAACATGCCGACGGTGATCGCGGACACGCCTTCGGGCATGCCTGCCTCTGCCTGCGGGCGATCGAGTTCGCTCACCTCGGCGAGCTCTACACCCAGGACGGCGTGTGGAACGGCGAACGACTGCTGCCCGACGGCTTCGCAGCGGAAAGCGGATCACCCCGAGCACCGTTCCAGGCACCCTCGCGAGGTGCGCGGGGCTACGGCTACCAGTGGTGGGTGCCGTGGGGCTCCGCCGGCGAATCGATGGCGCTCGGCGCCTTCGGTCAGATGCTGTGGGTCGACACCACTCGCGGCGTCAGCATCGCCCAATTCGGTGCACAGGGCGGAGACGACTCACCCGACACCAACCCCGAAGACGTCGAAGACACCCATGCGGCGATGCGTGCCATCGCTGCGGCGGTCACCTCGCGCGACGCTCGCTCGTCGCGCGAGCATCGGAACCCATTGACACCGCCGGCCACCAATCAGATGAGGAGACCTTCATCATGAACCCTGAACACCATCCGTTCGCTCGACGGCACGAATCCGGCCTCTGGGAAGACGAGTTGGGTGGACTCGGCCCCGCCAAGCCCGGGACGGGGCCGCGCCAGGATCCAATCGGTGAGTTCCCGACCGGACCCGCCGTTGGCGATCGATTTCCGGACGTGGTCGCCGTCGCGCACACCGGCGAGGTCGTCGACGTCCACGCGGACCGGGGCGATCGGGCATCAGTGTTCGTGTTCTACCGCTCCGCCGTGTGGTGACCGCCTTGCCGCACGCAGCTGGTCGAGCTGCAACAGCACGCACACCACTTCGCCGACGCCGGCGTCGCCCTCTATGCGCTCAGCTACGACGAGGTCGACGCAGTCGCGGACTACGCCCGAGCGCACCAGGTCTCGTTTCCTCTGCTGTCGGACCCCGGCAGTGAGATCATCGAGCGGTTCGGGATCCTCAACACACTGATCGACGCCGACGACCACCCGTGGTACGGCATCCCCTATCCCGGCGCGTACGTCATGGACGGCGAGGGCATCATCACCGCCAAGTTCTTCGAGTCGAGCCTGATGCTCCGAGCCGCTGCAGAGCAGCTGCTCCGTGCCGCGCTCGGTGATGAGATCCACCTCCCGCCGCTCGACGCACCTCCCGGCCAGGTCGCGTTCGACGTCAGCTTCGACGGTGCGGTGCTCAACGGCGGCGTGATCCACGACTTGGTCGTGCGCTTCTCCGTCCCCGAAGGCCAGCACCTCTACGGCCAACCCGTTCCCGACGGCATGGTCGCCACGTCAGTCGAGATCGAGCCCGATGTCGGGCTCGTCGTCAAGCCCACGATCCTGCCCCCGACCACCCCGCACACACTCGCCGGCACCGGCGAGACACTCCAGATCTTCGAAGGTGACGTCGTGATCCGGGTGCCGCTCACTCACATGAGCCGCTCGTTGACCCGCCTCGACGACGGCGCGTTCGCGCAGCGCGTGAAGGGTACGGTGCGCTGGCAGGCATGCGACGACGACGTGTGTCATCTCCCGCGAACCGAGCAGTTCACCGTCGACATTCCGGCAGCACCGCACGACCGGCTCCAGAAGGAGCTCACCGACCCGAACGGCATGGACATCCCTGCCCATCTGGCCACGATGGTCGGCCGCCGCACTGACAAGCCACTCGCCGATGTCCTCCGTGACATGACCGGCGACGGCCCGGAGCTCGACTGAATGCCGACAGAACCCGCGGAGTGGACACTCCGATGACAGAAAGCGACACCACCATGACCGATCATCTCCTGCTCGATTCCCTCCGCCGACGTATGGCGGCTATGCACACCCTCTGGTACGACGCGGTCGACACCATGGGCCCCGAGCATGTGAACCACTTCGAACGCGAAGGCGTGCTGCCGATCGCCTTCTCGCTGTTCCACTACCCGAACATGCAGGACGTCACCTTCAGCGTGCTCGCGGGCGAGTCACCCACCTGGAACGAGGATTGGCAGTCACGAGTCCGGATGGCCATCGACGACCACGGCAAGGAACGCACGGTCGACGAGATGATCCACCAGCGCGTCGGCGACTACGAGGCGTTCAAGGACTACATGAGCACCGTGTTCCAGCGCACCGAAGCGTGGCTCGGTGCGCTCGAACGCGACGCGCTCGATCGGGTGATCGTTCCCCGGCCGTTCCCGCCGGTGATCGCGAACACCTTCAGTGCCCGTGTGGGGGGTGAGAACGGCATCACCGTGCTCGATGCCATCGAGTGCTGGTGGTACCAACACGGCATGCGACACATGGGTGAGATCGAGCTCGCCCGCGGTCTGGTCGGCCTCGGCGGAATGACCTCCTGACAGGCTCGGCGCACGCCCTCACCTTGCGATGCCCATCGTGGAACAACGTCCGGACGGCGCGACTCGAATCCGACGTCCCGCCGAACTTCGAGTCGGCAACTCGAGAATTGGACAGTCGCCATACTCCCGCCCGCGGAGGCAAGCCCGACGCCGGAAACGACGACGTCGGTCGCGAACTGCGGGCGCTCAGAACGACATCGCGAAGTGCCATGCACGCGTGCGCGCTATCGAAGCCTCTTTGTGTCAAG
>JAJCXU010000201.1 GCA_029263275.1 Ilumatobacter sp. | reverse complement strand
AGCGGGGGAAGTACAGGCCGAACACCAAGAGGGTGATGGCGAGAAGGTCGGCGATGACGAGTGCTGCGTGTGACATGTCCACCATCACAACGGACAACTCTGTGAGGTTCGTGTGAACCCGCTGCGGGTCTCGTGTGATGTTGCGTGTCGGGCAGTGATTCACATGAACCTCACAAGTGATTCCCACAGCGCCCGCAGGAAGCATTGTTTGAGTGGTGGTTGCCCACATCTCGACAGGAGCAATCCATGACCACCCCCCGCATCTCCACCCCTTCCCGCAGCACTCGTCGCTTTCGTTCGACGTTCGCGATGACGACCGCCGGCCTGATGCTGTTCACCGGGTGCGCCGCCAGCTCAGAGGCAGCCTCGGATGAGGTGACGTCGGACAGCGGCGACGCAGTGGCGCTCGCATCTGAGACCGCGGCCGAGCCGACCACCGAGACGACCAGCGAAGGTACTGACATCGATCTCTTCGACAGCAGCGTCGTGCACACGATCAGCGTCGACTTCGACCAAGCCGAGTACGACACGATGATCGAGACGTTCACCTCGACCGGTGAGAAGGATTGGATCTCGGCCACCGTGACCATCGACGGCACCACGTACGAGAACGTCGGCCTGCGGCTGAAGGGCAACTCCTCACTGTTCAGCCTCACGACAGAGACGTCCGGAAATCCCGAGGACCTGCCGTGGTTGATCCGCCTCAACAAGTTCGTCGACGGCGAGGACCATCAGGATTACGAAGACATCGTCATCCGGTCGAACTCGACGGAGACCGCCATGAATGAAGCCGTCGCCCAGGAGCTCCTTGCCTTGACCGGGCTCGCTTCGCAGGATCCGATCGCCACGGCGTTCACCGTGAACGGCGGCGAGACGGAACTCCGGCTGGCAGTCGAGAACCCGGACGAAGAGTGGTACGAAGACAACTTCTCCGATGAGGACGGCTTGCTGTACAAGGCCGACAGCGAAGGCGACTACAGCTATCGCGGCGAGGATGGCGACGCATACACCGACGTGTTCGACCAGAAGGTCGGCGACGACGACATGACGCCGCTGATCGACTTCCTCGACTTCATCAACAACTCCGACGACGCCACCTTCGCCAGCGAACTCGCAGACCGACTCGACGTCGAGGCATTCGCCACCTACCTGGCGTTCCAGGACCTGATCGGCAATGCGGATGACATCAACGGCCGAGGCAACAACTCGTACCTGCAGTACGACACCACCACCGATCAATTCACGGTCGTGTCGTGGGACCTCAACCTCGCCTTCGACACAGCCAACGTCGGCGGCGCTGGCGGCGCTGGCGGCGCTGGCGGTGCCGGTGGCGCTGGTGGCCGACCGACTGGACCGCCACCGGACGCAGCAGCTGGCGGTCCCATCGGTGGTGCCGGAGGCCCGGGAGATCAGGCCAACGTGCTGGTCGACAGGTTCATGGCCAACGCCGAGTTCGCTGCGATGTACACCGAGCAGACGGCTGAACTCAGTGAGCTGCTGTTCACCAGCGGTACTGTCGACGAGGTGATCGCGAAGTGGACCGACGTCTTGATCAACGGTGCCGGCGACCTCGTGTCCGAAGCAACCGTGAGCGCTGAGGCAGCAGCGCTCATCAGCTACGCCGACGGCGTGCGATGAGCGATCGACCCCCACTCGTTCTCGTGGTGGACGACGAGGAGAACATCCGGTTCCTCGTCGAGTCCGCCCTCCAGCTTGCTGGCATGGAGACGGTGGGGGCAGACGACGGTCGAGCTGGCCTGAAGCTGGCGATTGACTCTCGGCCCGATCTCATCGTGCTCGACGTGATGATGCCCGAACTCGACGGGTTCGAGGTGCTGCAGCGCCTCCGAGACAGCGGCTCACGGACGCCCGTCATCTTCTTGACGGCACGGGACTCGACGGACGACCGGGTGCGCGGACTGACTGCCGGCGGCGACGATTACGTGGTCAAGCCGTTCGCCGTCGCTGAATTGGTCGCGCGGGTGCAGCTCCGCCTCCAACAGGCTGGCCAGGCGACGAAACAGACCGTGCTGCGCTGCGCGGATCTAGAACTCGACACCGACGCACACCGGGTGACTCGCGGTGGCAGCGCGGTCGAACTGTCGCCGACCGAGTTCAAGCTCCTCCACTACCTCCTGGCGAACAGCGGCCGGGTGCTCACGCGCACCCAGTTGCTCGACCATGTGTGGGAGTACGACTTCGGCGGAGATTCGTCGGTCGTCGACACCTACATCAGCTACCTCCGACGCAAGCTCGACCACAGCGACCCGCGACTGATCCACACGATCCGGGGCGTCGGGTTCTGCTTGCGAGACGACGGATGACACTCCGCACCCGCCTGCTGCTCGGGTTCACGATCATCTTTGCCGTCGTGATCGCCGCGGGCGTGTTCACCGTGACCGCGCAACGCAATCAGTTGTACGACCAGATCGATGACCGACTCGTTGCGACTCCTCTGCCACCTGGCATTCCTGGAGGCCAGGTCGTGGCGAATCCTGATGATCCGGGTGTTCAGCCTCCAGCGCGCGACGTGGCCCAGCCGGTCGACAACGACAGCATCTCTGATCTGTATGTCGCGGTGTTCACCGTCAATGAAGAGTTCCAGCCGGTCATCCAAGGGCAGCTACTCACCGACGCACCTGACCTGCAGACGCTCATCTCCGACATCCCGGCGACGCGAACGCTGCTGACAACGAGTGGAATCGAGGGGAAGACGACGTTTCGCGTGCTGTTCAGGCCGGGGACCCCGGCGTCGCTCGGCGCAGTCATCGCCGTCCCGCTCGACGACGTCGACGACACGATCCGGCAGTTGACGTACATCGTCGCCGGAGTTGCCGGGCTGATCTTGCTCGCGTTGATCCTGATCGCGTCGTGGGTGAACCGCTACGGCCTCCGACCGATCAGCGCGATGACCGATGCCGCTGAGGCAATTTCATCGGGCGAACGCGATCGACGCGCTGACGTTGACAGCCACGTCACCGAGGCGGGCCGACTCGGCCATGCCTTCAACGTCATGCTCGACGAACGCGATGCCAGCGAGACACGGCTACGGCAGTTCGTGTCGAATGCCTCGCACGAACTCCGGACACCCCTGACGTCGATTCGGGGGTACCTCGATCTCTATGCGGCGGGCGGCTTCCGCCAGCCAGGTGAACTCGATGATGCGGTGCGACGTCTGCAAGCCGAAGCTGAACGAATGAGCCTGCTGGTCGAGGACCTCCTCGTCCTGGCCAAGTTCGACGAGGAACAGCCGCTCGACATCACCACAGTCCGTGTCGACACACTTGCCCACGATGTGGCCGCGCTGACACTGGCTGCGCACCCCGATCGCCAGATCGCCGTCGAGGCACACGATGAGATCGAGGTCGGTGCGGACCGTCTCCGGCTGCACCAGGCGCTGGCGGCGCTCGTCGACAATGCCGTGCGCCACACCCCCGATGAGTCGCCGATCGAGATCGCCGTCGTACGCACCGACGATGGTGTCGAGCTGTCGGTGTCCGATTCCGGTCCGGGGCTGAGTGCGACGGAAGCCGCCGAGGTGTTCGACCGCTTCAGCCGGGGCGATCAGTCACGGGCCCGAAAGACGGGCGGCTCTGGGCTCGGGCTCTCGATCACGCAGGCAATCGTGCACGCGCACGGAGGCGAGATCTCGGTGACGTCGACACCCGGAAGCGGCGCTCGGTTCACGATCGCTCTCCCGGCAACACCCCTGAGCTGACCGTCAGCTCTGGCCGGCGCGGAATGCGTCGAGGGCCGAGCGCGTCGTGGATCGAACCTTGGACTTCAGCATCGGCGACCACCCGAGCAGCTTCCTGGGAGTCCCAGCGCCTGCGAGGACCACTTCCAGAAGTCGAACTCATCGCGGTGGTCGATGATCTTGCCGTCCTCGAAGCGCAGGTTCGCGGTCACGTTGTTGGTGACGGCGCGACCGGTGCTCGTGAAGGTGTAGTCGGCAACCCAGTTGACGGTGGCCGCTGAGTCGCTGACGTCGAGAATCGTGCAGGTTCTCGGTCATGGTGGGAACGTAGCTCGTGCAGACGATGTGCCGGTTTGTGCAAGAACTTGACCGGTCGGGACCTCTTGGTTGGTGACGCCACCAACCACACGGAGATCCGACATGACGAACACCGACCCTTCTTCCGCCATCGCTGCAGCATCGAGATCACCATGGGCGGTCGCTGCCGTCATCGCCACGGCGACCCTGGCCCTCGCTGGAGGTGTTGTTGCCGTCACTGCGGGCTCCGACAGCACCACGAGTTCGCCGGTCGCCTCGACCGTCGCCAGCGGGCCGGACAGCGTGGCCGCCACCCCAGCACCGGAGATCGCCGACGTTGAGTTGCTCCCGGCGACCACACTCGCAGAGATCGCGGAGACCGCGGAGACCGCGGAACCGGCTGATGAAATCGACGAAGGCGAGGTCGTCGGAGCCGCGTCGATCACTCCGTCCGGCGAGGCCAACACGGGCCAGCCAGAGGGTCCTCTAGAGACAGACGGGGCCGCGGTCGGTGGCGACCTCGACCCTGACACGTCGACGGCTGCGACCTCACCGGTCGGTTGCGACGCGGTCGAAGACGGAGCGCGGTTCTTCGTCGCCGACGCGATGACACTGCGACCTGACGAGACCGCCACCATGATCCACATCGAGAACTGTGCCGGTGTGCCATTTGCGATGGAGCTGACGTCCGGACCCAGCCTGCGGTTCGCCAAGTTCGCCATCGACCTCCCGGCTGGCGGCACCGACATGAGCATCGACATCGACACCGAGGACTTCGGGGCCGGAGCATTCACCGAGCGCGTCAAGTTCAC
>JAJCXU010000200.1 GCA_029263275.1 Ilumatobacter sp. | reverse complement strand
TCGTCGTTGCTGCGGATGAGGAGCGGATCGACGATCTGTGCGCCCGCTGAGAAACAATCGGCTCGGTCGAAGATGAAGCCATCCTTGACCTCTTCGGTGATGGAGATCTCACGCGTCGTGTCGCCCGTGGCGAAGATGTAGTCGAACGTGATCGAGCCGGCCAGGTCGAGATCGAGGGTGGCCCCGCCGGTGTCAGTTGAGTAGTTCCACTGCCCGGCAGCCGTGCCGCCGATGATCTCCTTCTGAACCGTCACGGTGCCACCGCACTGCGCGGCCATGATCGACCGCAGCACAGATCCGAGTTGATCGAAGTTGCTGGCGAAGTAGTCGGCTGCAACGGCGTTGCCCAGGTCGATGGTTCCGTCACCATTCACTGAGCCGTTCCACTTGTTGCCGCCGACGACCGAAGCGAGGTTGGTCTCGAGGCTGCCGGTGTTTCCGCCGCCGACGAGCACGCCGATGATCCGTGCACCGGTCGCCCGGCCGTTGTTGGCAGTGACCGCTGCGGCCTCGACATAGCTGAGGCCATTGTCGGGAGTGCCGATCTTGGCGTGGCGGTCGGTGTTGGGGTCACCGTCGGTGATGAAGATCACGGTCTCGGGAGTGACGGCTCGCTGGTTGCCGTCCTGATCGAAGAACGGTGCGTGGAGTGCGTCTTCCCAGTTCGTGCTCCCGCTGACGGTCGCACCGTTCTCGGTCACACGATTCTTGGTCCAACCGACACCCAGGCCGGAACCGGTGTTGCCATCGTTGTCAAGGCCGGAACCAGTCGGGTTGTAGTAGTAGCTACCGCTCTTCGCGAACGTGTTGTAGCCGACGTAGCCGGTGTCGACATTCGGCAGCGCCAACACGTTGTGCTTGGCGTTGTCAATGTCCCCCGATGGATTGAGCAGGCTGATGTACTCGCCGCGAGTGCTGTTCAGGTTCGGGTACAAGGAGTACGCGATCGCATCGAAGCCCATCACGGTCAACGTGGTCGGGGTGCCCTGGAAGGCGTCGATCAGGCCGGCAGCTGCGGCCTCCAACTCTTCGCCGCCGTCGTAGCCCGGCACGGAATAGGACGTATCGAGCACGAGGGCAATCGAGCCGCCACAACGGGTCGGCGGTGCGGTGGGGTCGGGAAGGGTGATCGGGTCGTTCGGAGTGAGATCCTTCTCGGCAGACAGACCTGCGCCGCCGGTGGAGAACACGTTGCCGCTCTCGAATTTCACGGTCACGTTCTCACCAATGGGGCGCAGCACGACCTGGTTGCGCGAGGTGATCTCGAACGCATGAATCGGACGCTGCGGCGGCACCATGTCTTCGGTCCAGCTTCCGTCCGCCGGAGGTCCGGGAACTTCGTAGGCCACGCCAACGGGTGACACGTGCTCACTGGCCAGGCCGGTGCCTGGAACGCCTGGGTTGCTGATGAGGTAGCGGGCGAGTTGCCAATCGCCGTTGCGGAGCAAGTAGCGATACGAGATGACCTTGTACTCATCGACACCGGAGAGATCGGGGACGACGAGCGTCAACACGTTCGTGCCGGGCAGGTCCGCGAGCACGGTGATCGACGGATCTTGCGCGAGGAGTTTGGCCTTCACGTCATCGTCGTCCGGGTCGTCGTACGAGTTGATCGCCGATGACAGGTCGACGGGTACCCATGTCTGGAGGAACGTGATGTCCTTCGACTCGGCCAGACGGAGCTCAGCGCGCGGTGTCGTGCGCAGCATGACCGTGATCGCTGCCGACATCACTGCGACGAGCGTGCCCATGATCGCCACCGTGATGAGGAGTTCGGGCAAGGTGAAGCCGCCATCCTGGCGAGCAGCACGGCGTCGCGCTTGCAGCGATGTCGAGTGGTAACGGCGCTGGCGGTCAGGTGACATGTTGTGGCGTCCTGGGTGAGTTCGGGTCGAGTGGGTCACGGCGTGTCCTCGATGCGGTCGCCGACGTTGCTCTTCACGACTTGAAGCTGACGAACGATGCTGGCGTCAGGTGAACGCGCTTCGATGGTGACGCGCTGCAACGTGCGCGAGGTGGTGAAGTTGACGTCTTCGCCGCAGGCGGTGGTTCCCTCGAGCGCATTCGAGTCGGCCCATCCGCCATCAGCGGCCAAGGTGTCGACGAGCGGGTCGGGCGACGGGTTCATCATCGGATCCCAGTACTCGATGTCGATGATCCGCAGCGCATCTGCGTGATGCCAGTCGACGTCGTCGCTTGCCGCTCCGACCACGGCGTCGTAGCCCTGATCGTTCTTCTCCGGGCAGCTGAGGTATGTCCAGCCCGCCAACCGGTCGGCTGCACTTGTCAGCATCGCCTCGACGCGGGCCGCGTCATCACTGGTCGACGACACGCGGATCACTCCGATGATGCCGCTCATGATCACGAGGATCACCGTGCCCATCAGGCCGATGGCCAGGGTCGTTTCGATCAGTGTGAAGCCACGATCTCGACGTGGCCGTCGAGACGTGCTCGATGGCGTGGAGCGGTCGACGATGGCCTCGTCGACACGGTGAACTGGTTTGCGCATACTCAGTTCTTCGGCGTTTTTCCCACCATGCTTGAGCCGCAGGAGGTCAGGTTGCGGTAATCCCTGTGCAAAGTCCGGCCTGACCAAGCCACGTTCGGTGGTCGACGAGGTCAAGAACCTCTCAAGAATTCGGGGGTATCGGTCGCGAAACGGTCCGTCCACTGCCACATTCCCGCCCTCGCATCTCGGGGCCTTGGATCTCGTCTGCATCATCTCCGCCTCTTTCTGCCGGCGTCACGGGCTCTTGAACCTGGTCAGGAGGCCACGACGCTGCTGGTTTTCGTCGTATAAGAAACGGTAGGAGGGCACGTGATTCGTGTCGCCAAAGGGCCGGTCATGGGTTCGTCAATTTCTCAACCGGTCAGCAGTTCTTCTTCTGCGCCGTGAAGTGACACACTCGCAACGTGATCGAGGCAGCGATTCGCGCAGCATCCGTGCCACCGTTTCACGCGATGGCGATGAGCCACGCGGCCACGGTGCGCGAGGCCGAAGGACAACGCGTCTTCCATCTCGAGGTTGGCCAGCCAGCGACAGGACTCCCGAACGTTGCCCGCAAGGCAGTCATCAACGCACTCGACGAGCCGCTCGGCTACACCAGCGCCGCCGGCCTGCATCGACTTCGCCGCGGCATCGGCGAGCGGTACGCCGAGCCGATTGATCCGCACCGGATCCTCATTGTTGCGGGCGCATCGGCCGGCTTCACGCTGGCCTTCCTGACGCTCTTCGAGCCAGGCCAGCGAGTCGGCGTCGTCGAGCCCGGGTACCCCTGCTACCGCAATGCACTCATCGCGCTCGGCATCGAAGCCGTGCCGATCCCCGTGGGACCGGACAGCCGATGGGCACCGACCCCGCAGCACCTGACCGAGGCTGGGCACCTCGATGGCCTCGTCATCGCGTCACCCTCGAACCCGACGGGCACCGTGATGTCAGACGAGGCGCTCGCCGCAATCGCCGCACACTGCCAGGCACACAACATCGCACTCGTCGCCGACGAGATCTACCACGGCATCGTCGAGTCAGCCGCCGCGCCACAAGTTCTCCCGCACGCACCCGACGCGATCGTGGTGAACAGCTTCTCCAAGTACTTCTCGATGACGGGGTGGCGCGTGGGCTGGGTCGTCGTCCCCGAGCACCTGATCGAGGTCGTCGAGCGACTCCAGCAGAACCTGTACATCTGCGCGCCGCACGTTTCCCAAGTGGCAGCACTGGCTGCACTCGACGCTGCCGACGAACTCGACGGGCACGTCGAGCGGTACCGGAGCAATCGTCTGGTGATGCTCGACGGGCTGTCCGCCGCTGGCATCACCGACATCGCGCCCGCTGACGGCGCTTTCTACGTCTACGCCCACGTCCCCCAGTGCACGACGCAGGTCGGCCTCACGTCGATGGAGCTGTGTGCGCGCTGGCTCGACGAGTTGGGTGTCGCGTGTACCCCTGGCATCGATTTCGATTTGGCACGGGGGCACGAGTACGTGCGGTTCTCGTACGCCGGTGCCGGCGGTGACCTCGCTGCGGCAT
>JAJCXU010000199.1 GCA_029263275.1 Ilumatobacter sp. | reverse complement strand
GTCCTGCTCGCACGCATCGGCTTCTTCTTCGAGAACGTCGCGCACGCCGCGGCAGACCGCGTCGGGCGGCGATCACCCGTGATCGAGGCGATCGGCATGTTGACCGCCGGGTTGTTCCGGGGCGCAGGGTGGGTCCTCAGTGCCGCCCTTCGGGCCGGTGACGCGCTCGGCAACTACGTCGGCCACTCGTCGGAATTCGAGGCCGACAAGCGCGCCGTCGCGATGGGGTTCGGGCCCGATCTGGCCAGCGCGCTCCGAGCCGTGCTCGCCAGTGGTTCCGGCGCACGGCCCATTGGTTGGCGCGGCCGACTCGCCGCCTCGCACCCGGCGGCGCGCACGCGAGTCGCACGCATCGAGGCGCTCGCTCGTCACCCCGCCCGCTGACCGGTCATGCAGTGATGGGCGCGACCGTGGCGTCGAGCACACGGATGAGGTCGGCAGGTGCCAGGCCGATGTCGAGCCCTCGACGCCCTCCGCTGACGTAGACGGTGTCGAACAGTTCGGCCGATTCGTCGATCATCGTCCGCAGCTGGCGCCGTTGCCCCAGCGGACTGATGCCACCGACGACGTACCCGGACGATCGTTCAGCAACCGACGGGTCGCACATCGACACCTTCTTCACGCTGGCCGCAGCGGCAACCAACTTCATCGACATCTGACAACTCACGGGGAGGACCGCAACGATCAACTCGCCGGTCTCGCTGACCACGATCAACGTCTTGAACACTTCGTCGGTCGACAGGCCAAGCGCCTCCGCGGCCTCACGCCCGAAGTCGCGCAACTCTCCGTCACCGGAGAGATGCCGGTCGTATTCGCTGATGGTGAAGCTGATCTCGGCTGCTTCGAGCATCGTCACCGCGGGCGTCACGCCCCCATGTTGCCCGGTCAGTCTGTGCCTGGCACAGACTGACCGGGCAGGATGTGCACGTGCGTCTCTCCGTCGAACCGTCCACATCCGTAGCCGACTACGACTTCACGCACGAGATTCGTGTGCGTTTTGTCGAGACCGACGCGATGGGAATCGTGCACCACAGCAACTACCTCGCGTACTTCGAGGAGGCGCGCGTTGCGTTCTTGGCCCACGTCGGTCACCCGTTCACCCAGTGGCGTGAGGACGGGCTCGAGTCACCGGTGCTCGAATCGTTCGTCACGTACCGGCAGCCGTTGCACTTCGACGATGTGATCACCGTCCATCTCGCATTGGCAGCCGTGACCCGGGCAACGTTTCAGATGGCCTATCTCATCACCGTGGATGAGACGGCACACTCGACGGGAGTCACGGTGCACGGTTGCATCACGGCGGCAACGGGCCGGCCGACTCGACTGCCGAAGTGGCTCGTCGAGATGGGCAGCTGACACCGCCAGGCCCATCGAACAGGTCGCCGAGCCGAAGCCCCGTGACCAGGTCGAACACGTGGGTCTCGCGAACCTCGACATCGAGTCGAATCGGCTCCCACAGGCTGACCAACTCCTGCGCATCGACGTTGAGCAGAATGGTGGACCGCGCACTCGATGGGTTCACCGTTTCGTCGGCCACCACGTCGAGTCCGGGGCAGTCGATGGTCGCATGCACGAGTTGACCTGAACCCAGCTGTTCGGTGAACTCGACGCTGGCCAGGATCGGGCCGTCCGGGCGACGCCGCAGCGCCTGAGCCCGCAACCCGATCGCGAGTTCGCGCCCGACCCATGCATTCAGAGGGCCAGCCTCGGGGAGCGGGACGCGGAACGGACCGATCACGAGGACATACCGCGCGCCGTCGCCAGCGCCACCCAGTCGGATCTGACCGGGCACGATGCTCATCGACGGCGAACCCATGAACTGGGCGACGAACACGTCGGCAGGCCTGCGGTACACATCGATCGGTCTGCCCACTTGCGCCACCTTGCCGTCACGCATCACCACGACCCGATCGGCCATCGACATCGCCTCCACCTGGTCGTGAGTGACGTACAGGGTCGTTGCCTGGAGCCGCTCCTGGATCTTGGTGATCTCGACGCGCGCTTCAGCGCGCAGCTTGGCGTCGAGGTTCGACATCGGCTCGTCCATGAGGAACAGCCGTGGATTGCGGATGATGGCGCGGCCCATCGACACCCGTTGCTGCTGCCCGCCCGACAGGCGGCGTGGCGTCGTCTCCAACACGTCCCGCAGGCCGAGCACGCGGGCCACGTCCTCGACGCGAGCGCGTACCTCAGCGTGGTGCACGCCGGCCATGCGCAGCGGGAAGCCCAGGTTCTCCTCCACGGTCATGTGCGGATACAGCGCATGTTGTTGGAACGCCATGGCGATGTCGCGTTGCTGCGAGGTCTGGTTGTTGACCAACTCACCGTCGATGCGGATCTCCCCGTCGGTTGGCGTTTCGAGCCCAGCGACCATTCGCAGCACCGTGGTCTTGCCGCACCCGGACGGACCAACGATGGCCAAGAACTCACCGTCGGCGATCGAGATGTCGACGTTGTCGACCGCGACAGTGCCGTCGGGAAACACCTTGCGGAGACGGTGCAGATCGAGCGTCGACATGATGGGTCATCTCGACACTTCCCCGTCTCGGGGGAAAACACAAGGGACACTTGGCCCTCCGCGGGAACGAGAGTGGACTCGTACCCTTGCAGCACCCGTCCGCCATCCGTCCACACCAGGAGAACCACATGAGCCTGTCCGTTGCTTCCATCACGATCGACTGCCACAACGCGCAGCAAGTCGCCGACTTCTGGTCGGCCGCATTCGACGTGCCGCTCGACCCCGAACCCGCGCCGAGCGAGTTCTTCACATCATTGGGACGGAGCAACCCTGACGCTCACGTCACGATGATGTTCATCCAGGTTCCCGAATCGAAGACGGTCAAGAACCGAATGCACCTCGATCTCCAGGCTGACGACCGTGCATCGGAAGTCGAGCGGCTCGTCGGGCTCGGCGCGACACTCCTCAGCGACAACGATGAGTGGGGCGTGCGCTGGTCCACACTCAGCGACCCCGAAGGCAACGAGTTCTGCGTCGCCAACCACTGACTGGGAAGATCTGATCAGATTGCTCGCATGCTGTTGTTGCGGGCGTTGTGCTCCACTTCGGCAAGACCGAGCACTTCGAGCACGGGTGGCACGTAGTTGCCAAATCGGCCGCGCAGCCCCTTCTTGATTCCATACCAACCACCGACCGGATTGTCGGCCGAACGGGCCCATGCCTCGACGGTGTCGGGCTTGGCTTCCTTCTGCTCGTCGGCGTTGCCGAGCGGCATCCAATCGCCATGCTCGACCAACATCGCATGCAGATCCTCGATACAGCTGAGCTGGTACCGCAACTCGGTCGAGCCGACCTGCACGACCAGTGCCGCCGGCTCCGCATCTGGGTCGCGGTAGGCCTCGAACTCTGACTTGCCAGGTGGGGTGGCGAGGATCCACGGGTCGTCCGGGGTGCCATTGCCTTCGACGTCGTTGCTCATGCTGAGTTGCTCCTCGATTATTGGGTCGATTGTTGGGCGGCGTTCCGTCGCCACGTGATCTTGTCGTTGCTCATCATGACTGGCAATACATGCCATCTCTTGTCATGAATTGCGACAGACTTCGCAGATGCGTGCCGGCCGACTCGTCACACTCTTGCTGATCCTCCAATCGCGCGGCCGTCAAACCGCGGACCAACTCGCCGCTGAACTCGAAGTCTCGGTACGGACCGTCTTGCGCGACATCGAAGCGCTCTCGGGTTCGGGTGTTCCGGTGTACGCCGTACGCGGACCGGGCGGGGGCTTCGAGTTGCTCGAGGGCTTCCGAACAGAGTTGGCGAGCCCGACGACCTGGACGCCAAGCGGCGCATCGCCTGGCCGCCCCCGCCGAGCG
>JAJCXU010000198.1 GCA_029263275.1 Ilumatobacter sp. | reverse complement strand
CCAAAACGTGATTCTGGAAACGTTGGAATTCACCGTCTTTCGCCTCCACGCGGCAAGTGCCGACGCGGTCACGAAGGAGATGCTCGCCGGCGTGATTTCCGACGAACGTCGTCACGCCGGATTCGGTGAGAGTGACCTGGGCCGTCTCCTCGAGTCGTCACCCGGAGAGCGACCCCGCCTGCGCGCGATCAGAGCTCGCCTCGATCCGCTGGTGATGGGCGTGTTCGAGGGCGCACTGGGCGACGTTGGGGCGCCCTCCGGAAGCGAGCAGCAGTTGGCACGGGAGTACGTCCACACCGTGGAACGGTTGGGTCTCACGTGAGCGCCGACGCTGACGTCTCAGCCCCCGGCGCAGCGGCCGATCCCACTCGTAAACGGTATGAACTCGAAGACATGGGGTTCAGGGAAGTTCCCAAGAAGTGGCGAAAGTTCTACCGCCACTGGCAAGGGCCAGGCGACACGCTCGGACCGAACGAAGTGATGTGTCCGGTCTGCAAAGTCATCATCCGCGCGACTCGCGAGCTCCGCGCTGGCGACAAGGTGTATTGCATGCCCTGCATGTCGCGCATGGTCGTTGTCGAGCGCGAGGACGGCAGCCTCGAAGCCGACGTCGTCTTCTAGCGGGCGGCCAGCTTCGCTGTGGCGGTGTACCCAACTGCCGGGAGGCGGAGCGTCAGGAGCCACGAGATCCCGACGAAGGCAGCGGCACCCCAGAGCGCCACGGGGAGGCCGCCCCACAGGTAGAGCAGGCCAGACAGCAGCGTCCCCACGAAGCGTCCCACCGCGTTCGCTGAGTAGTAGAAGCCGACATCGATCGACACGTCGTCGTCATCGCTGTACGCCAGGATCAAATAGGAGTGCACCGACGAGTTGACGGCGAAGGCAACGCCGAACACCACGAGGCCGCCCACGACCACCAGGGTCACGGCCACGTCCGCTGCGACCAGCGCGGCGATGGCGGCGGCGATCAGGCCCAGAATCAGTGCCCAGCGACGAGCGCCGGCCACGTCGCGGTCTGCGCCCGGGCGAGCCGACCCGAGGATCCGAGGGGCAACCGACTGCACTCCTCCGTAGCCGACGACCCACGCTGCAAGGAAGCCGCCGACGCCGTAGAAGGACCACTCCAACTCTTCTTCGAGGAAGACCGGCAGCGCGACGACGAACCAGATGTCGCGAGACGCGAACAAGAAGACCCGTGCGGCGGACAGGCGGTTGACCGCGTCTGATTTGGAGAGAATCGACCGCAAAGGTGTCTGCTTCTTCGATTTGCCGATGTCCTCGTTCAACAGTGCGGCCACTGCAACGAGCGCAATGCCGACCACCGCGGCGAGGGTCCAGAGTGCGGCGTCGTAGCCAATCGAAGCGAGCAGCGCCGCCCCGACGAAGAACCCGACACCCTTCAGTGCGTTCTTCGAGCCGGTCAAAATTGCCACCATCTTGAACAGCGCGCCGTCGCCGTCGCCTGCCACGAACTTGACGGCGCTCTTGGAGCTCATCTTCGTCAGGTCCTTCGCGACGCCCGACACCGCCTGCACCGCCATCACGAACGCGACCGAGAGCCATTCGGCCCACGATTCCTGGTGCAGCGTGAGTGCTGCGAGCGCAACGACCTGGAGACCAAGACCCACGCGCAGGGTCAGCCCAAGTCCGGTGCGTGAGCCGACCCACCCGCCAATCAGGTTGGTGACGATCCCCATGAACTCATAGGCAAGGAAGAGAAAGGCCAGCGATACCGGTGAGTAGCCAAGTTCGGTGAAGTGCAGCAACACCAGCATGCGCAACGCGCCGTCGGTGAGGGTGAACGCCCAGTAGCCGCCGGTCACCAGGGCATAGTTGCGAAGGTTCATCGCTGGCGGGTCAGATCGTCGGGAGGAACGAGGCGACTTTCGCCGCGAGATCGGCCATGCGGAAGGCGTATCCGTACTCGTTGTCGTACCAAATCAGCACCTTGACCATGCGGCCGTCGATCACCATCGTCGAGGGGCCGTCGACGATGCCAGACCGCGTGTCGTTGGTGTAGTCGGCTGAGACCAGTGGGAGTTCCTCGAAGCCGAGAATGCCTGCCAACTCCCCCGCTGCCGCAGCCCGAAAGAGATCGTTGACCTCATCGACGGTCACGTCGCGCTGCATGGTGAACACCGCATCGGTCAGCGAGGCGTTGAGGAGCGGGACGCGCACCGCGGTGCCGTTCAGCTTGCCGGCCAGCTCCGGGTAGATCATCGTGATCGCCGTCGCTGACCCAGTGGAAGTCGGGATGAGCGAATTAAGTGCCGACCGTGCTCGTCGCAGATCTTTGTGTGGGGCGTCGACGATGACCTGGGTGTTGGTGACGTCGTGGATCGTGGTGATCGCACCGCGCTCGATGCCGATGTTCTCCTGGAGGACCTTGACCACCGGAGCGAGGCAGTTCGTCGTACACGACGCGGCGGTCACGATGTCGTGGACCTTCGGATCGTAGAGGTCGTCGTTGCAGCCCATCACGGTGTTGAGCACGCCATCAGACTTCACCGGCGCAGCAACGATCACCTTGCGAACCCCACCGTCCAGGTACGGCTGCAGCGTGTCGGTCGTCTTGAACTTGCCGCTGCACTCCAGCACGATGTCGACGCCGTGCTCTGCCCACGGCACAGCGCCAGGTGTGTCGTGCGATGAGTATGTGATGGCGTGTCCGTCGATGTTGATCGACGTCGCGTCGGATGTCACCTGACCGTCGTACCGGCCGTGCACCGTGTCGAAGTCGAGCAGATGGGCTGCAGTGGCCGCATCCGCCTGCGGGTCGTTGATGTGGATGAGTTGCAGATCCTCGTGTTCTGCCATGCCGCGGACGACGAGACGCCCGATCCGTCCGAAGCCGTTGATACCAACGCGTGTGGTCATGGTGCGTCCCTGTACATCGGCAACATTGAATCACTCGACGAGGGTCGATCGAATGAACCTGAAGTGAATTGGAGGTGTCGTTGCTCTCGGGCTACGCGGAGGTTGGACTTCCAGCCTCGGACTGGCGGAGCTGTTCCAGCCACAGTCGAAGCTCGTGCGGCGTCATGAGTTCGCGGGCTCCGAGTTCGGCATCTGTCGCCTGCAGCAACTCGTCTGGCGCGCGCTGCACGACCACGTCGAGTTCGGACGCGTCGGCGTACTCATCGATGACCGCCGCCATTTCTTCGTCGTGATCGACACCTCGCGCCCTCGCTGCAGCGACCAGACCGCGCAACAAGGACTCCCATGTGCTCATCGGGCCCTGGGTGATGGATGCTGACTCTTCGAACGAGTCGATGAAGGCGAA
>JAJCXU010000197.1 GCA_029263275.1 Ilumatobacter sp. | reverse complement strand
GCACGGCGACGAGTTCGGCCAACGCACGCGAGACTGCGTCATGGCCGAGACCACCAGCGCACGAACTCCAAACGTTCTGTTCATCATCTGCGACCAACTGCGTGCCGATCATCTCGGCTTCGCCGGTAACCAGGTCGTCCGCACGCCGAACATCGACTCGATCGCGGCGCGCGGCATGGTGTTCGACAACGCCTGGGTCGCCAATCCGGTCTGCATGCCGAACCGGTCGACGATCATGACCGGGCGCATGCCCACCGCCCACGGCGTGGTGTTCAACGACCGTTCGCTCGACTGGGGTGCCAACACACACGTCCGCTCGTTTCGCGCGTCGGGATACCGCACCGCGCTGATCGGAAAGTCACATCTCCAACACGGTCTCAGTCGCAACTCGGTCGTTCCCGTCGACCGCCAGCCGGTCTCGACGGATCCGTGGCCGGCGGGCTGGAACGAGCTCGAACACGCCGAGCTCTACGACGATGGAATCCCGGACTGGCCGGACGACTTCTACGGGTTCGATCACGTCGAACTGTCGATCGACCACGGCGCACGCATCACCGGGCATCACCTGCATTGGGCGTTGGAGCGAGGCGGCCGGTACGAGGACCTCGTCGTCCCGTTGACCGACGAGTCGCCAGCCGCCCGACGGTCGGATCGTTGGTGGCAGATCTACCAGCCTCCCTACGGCCCCGAGCTCCACTCGACTTCGTTCGTCACCGATCGCACGATGGCGTTCATCGATGACGCCGCAGCGGAATCGAAGCCGTGGCTGGCGTGGGCATCGTTCCCCGATCCGCATCACCCGATGTGCCCACCCGGAGATTGGTTCGACCGCCACGACCCGGCCGACATGGAGCTGCCGAGCACCATCGGCGACCCGCTTGAGCATGCACCTGCCTACTTGCGCCACATCCAAGGCACCCCGGCAGCGAAACAGCGCGGTTGGGTCGGAATGTTCGGAGCGAGCGACCACGACATGCTGCGCGAAGCCATCGCTGCCACCTACGGCATGATCGAGATGATCGACGATGGCGTCGGTCAGATCATCCGCAAGCTCGACGCGCTCGGGCAGACGGACAACACCATCATCGTCTTCACCTCAGACCACGGCGACATGATGGGCGACCACGGCCTCATGACCAAGGGCTTCATGCACTACCGCGGCACGCTGCAACCGCCGCTGGTCATCGCGGATCCGACCCGGGCCGGCGGACGCACCACCTCGTTGGCAGGGTCGATCGACCTGGCACCGACACTGCTCGACCTCGCCGGGCTCCCGCACTACGACGGCATCCAGGGCCACTCACTCGTGCCATCGCTCGATGACCCCGCCGTGGCCGTCCGTTCTCACGTGTTGATCGAGGACGATCTTCCCGAGGCGATTGCGGCGTTCGCACCGCTTCCGGGCAAGACGCGAACGGTCATCGACGAGACCGGCATCAAGTACACGCGGCACAGCAATGGGGAGGAGCAGCTCTTCGATCTCGTCGCGGACCCGACCGAAGTCGAGCCGCTCCACCACCTGGGCGGAGACCGTCAAGCGCAGGCCGTCGATGTTCTCGCCGACGCGCTCATCGCCGCCGACGACACCGCGCGCGGCACACCGTTGAGCTCAGGTTGAGCGACGTCCGAGTCGCTGACCCCGATAGTCCGAATGCGAAACTCCGACGATGACGCCGACGGTCGATCGAACGAAGCGGCCCTTGCCGCGACCCACCCCTGAGACGCAGCACTTC
Organism: Ilumatobacter sp.; assembly: GCA_029263275.1. Taxonomy (GTDB): domain Bacteria; phylum Actinomycetota; class Acidimicrobiia; order Acidimicrobiales; family Ilumatobacteraceae; genus Ilumatobacter_A. Next base: position 4,252 of record JAJCXU010000197.1, on the reverse strand, counting down.
TGGGACGGCACGCGCAACGGTCAGCTCCTCATCCAGCGATGCGACGCGTGTGGCGATGCGTACTTTCCGCCCCGGCCGTTCTGCCCGGCGTGTAGCAGTCAGGACGTCAGCGTCGAGCAGGTGTCGGGGCGCGGGACGCTGTACAGCTACCTCATCAACCACACCCGCCACCCAGGAATCGCAAGTCCCTACGCGATCGCCGTTGTTGAACTCGACGTCGGCGTGCGGATGATGTCGAACATCGTCAACTGTGAACAGACCCCCGAGGCGCTGGTCATCGATATGCCGGTCGAGGTGGTCTTCGAGGCCTTCTCCGATGAGATCACGCTTGCGTTCTTCCAACCGTCCACAGCAGACGTCGAGACGGCGGTGCAGTCATGAGCGGTCCCACACTCGCCGTCGTCGGCGCTGCAGAAACCACGCAGATGGGCGTCATCACCGACACCAGCGAACTGCAGTTGCACGCCGACGCCGCGTTCAACGCGTTGGCTGATGCCGGCCTCACGATCAAGGACATCGACGGGTTCGCCACGGCGGGCGAACGACCCACCGATGTTGCGCACTACTTGGGTCTCGAACCGCGCTGGGTCGATGGCACCTCGGTCGGCGGCTGCTCGTTCATGATCCACGTCCGCCACGCCGCTGCAGCAATCGCGGCGGGCCTCTGCACGACGGTCTTGATCACCCATGCCGAGAGCGGCAAGTCACGCGTGGGCAAAGCACCGCAGGCGTTCACCAGCGCACTGTCCGGACAGTTCGAACGACCCTTCGGCGTCACTGGCCCGCCCACGATGTTCGGCCTGCCGGTGCTCCGACACATGCAGGACACCGGACTCACCCACGAGCAGATGGCCAACGTCGCCGTCGTGCAACGCGAGTGGGCGGGCATGAACCCGCGTGCGACGTTCCGCGATCCGATCACCGTCGAGGACGTGCTGTCTTCGAGGATGATCGCCTACCCCTTCCACCTCCTCGAGTGCTGTCTCGTCACCGACGGAGGCGGCGCGCTCATTGTCACCTCGGCTGACCGAGCCAAGGACTTCCCGACCACACCGGTCTACGTCCTCGGTCACGGCGAGAGTGTCGAGACACCAATGGTGTCGCAGATGAAGAACTTCAGCTCGTCGCAGGCGTTCCGCATTGCCGGTGCCGATGCGTTTGCCAGCGCTGAAATCACACACGCCGATGTCGACCATCTGATGGTCTACGACGCGTTTGCCCACCTCCCGCTCTACGGGCTGGAAGACCTCGGCTTCTGTGGGCGCGGCGAGGCTGGCGACTTCGTCTGGGAGCGAAACACCGCGCCCGGCGGCTCGCTGCCGATGAACACCAACGGCGGCGGTCTGTCGTACATGCACTCGGGCATGTACGGGATGTACGCGATGCAGGAGAGTGTGCGTCAGATGCGCGGCACGGCACCCGCACAGATCGACGGCGCCGAGGTGTCGGTGTCGCTTGGTGTCGGCGGCATGTTCGGTGCCTCCGGATGCGTCGTCTTCAGCAACGTCGCTCCGTAAGCAGCGACACTCCGGGCCTCAGTCGAGCAGTGCGGCGAGCCGTCGTCGCCACTCGACCGACGGCTTGTCGGACTGCACGCTCACCGTGGCCTTCTGATCGAGCGGAAGCACGCCCGGCACCTTCTCGAGCATCGCCTTGTCCTCAGCACCGATCGCCCGGTCGAACGCAATGATCTCCTCGCCGGGAACGGAGAAGTCGTCATTGCGCCAGATCACGAACGTGAAGTACGACGTGAGGTCGTCTCTCGGCGTCGAACACAGCAGGATCAGATGCTCCAGCCCGGTCTCGTATTGGATCGTGCTGCGGACGGTGAACGGCAGGTTGAACCCTGTCGACATCCGCCGGTGAACGATCTCACCCTCCTGCCCCGACGCGGTCGAGCCCTGGGAGTTGCCGACCTCAACTTCGTACGCGTACCCGAAGTAGTCGTCGTCGAGCTGCTCCAAGTTGATCTGCGGGACGTTCTGCAGGTCCGGGATCCCAAACGTGCCAACGTGCACATACGGGAAGTGCGAGATGTCCATGAAGTTGTCGGTCATTCTCGTCGCTGAGGTGTTCCACACGTCGACGCCGGAGTTGATGCGCCGATATGCATCGTCGTCTTCGGCGGGCATCAGCGGGATGTCGGCGACGGGATCGCCGGGGCACAGCCAGATCAGGCCGTACTTCTCCTGCATCGAGACCGTCGGGAGGTGTGCCGCCGGTGGAACCGGTCGGCCGACTCCCGAGGAGGGGACTTCCACGCAGCGACCTTCATCGGCGAACTTCCAGCCGTGATACGGGCAGACAAGACATCCGTCTTCCACCGTGCCCTCACTCAGCGGGATCTCGCGGTGCGGGCACCGGTCGGGCGCTGCCACCGCATCGCCAGAGGGCGAGCGCCAGACCACATAGCTGTCCCCGAGCAGACGCACCGCAAGTGGCGCGTCGCTGATGTCGGTGCTCTCCGCAACGACGTACCAATAGTTTCGCAGCGCTTCGTTTTCGATCAGCATGTCGGTCGTCCTGACGTGTCGTGGCCCGTCGCATCAACGTCTCGGCGCCGAGCCACCGCACTGAACACGTCGCGAAGCGGCGGTCCAGGTGCGAAGATCAGTGCCGTGATGGTAGAGGATGCGTCGGTCTTTGGTCTGATGGTCTTACCATAGTCGCATGAGTGACCGACCGACGAGTGCGCCCTCCGCCGATCTTCTCGTGCTCGCGGGGACGGTGCTCACCCAGGCGGCGGCTGGCGCTGCGCCCATGGCCGACACGGCGATTGCCGTCGCGGGCGATCGAATCATCGACATCGGTCCGATCGAAACGCTCCGCGCGGCGTCCCCGGATGCCCGGACGATCGGCGGCACCGACCACATCGCACTGCCCGGGCTGATCAACGCGCACCAGCACCTCACGGGCGACCGACTGATTCGCTCGATGATCCCCGACGATCTCGAGCCCGGCAGCTCGATCTTCGAATGGGCCGTGCCAGCGCACGCCGCGCACACGGGCGACGACGACGAACTCTCCGCCACGCTCTCGCTGATCGAGGCGGCCTGCAATGGCATCACCTTCACCGTGGAGGCCGGAACGGTCGCGCACCCCGATCGGGTGCTTGCCGGCTTCGACACCGTGGGAGTCGGTGGCACGCTCGGGTCGTGGGGCTGGGACGTCGCCGGTGAGCCGTGGGCTGGTGACAACGTCGATGAAGTGCTCGACCGTCAACGCGAAGTCCAACGACTCACCGCCGGGCACTCGCGCGTCGACGGTTGGGTCACCCTCGTTGGCCACGACCTGATGAGTGATGAACTCGTCGCCGCCGCGAGCGACCTCGCCCGGGCAAATGACACGGGCATCACGTTCCACCTCTCCCCTTCCGACAGCGACACGAGCAGCTACCTCGCACGCACCGGGAAGCCACCGGCAGTCCACCTCGATGACCTCGGCGTCCTTGGGCCCCACGTGCTGCTCGGCCACGGTGTTCACCTCGACGACGCCGAACTCGATCGGCTGCTCGCCACCGACACGGCAATCGCCTACTGCCCCTGGGCGTACCTCCGCCTCGGACAAGGTGTCTCGCGCGCCGGGCGCCACATCGAGTTCATCGGGCGTGGCGGGCGCGTCGCGCTCGGTTGCGACGCGGAGAACGCCGGTGATGCGATCGACATCCTCGGTGTTGCCGCACTGACCGCCGGACTGGCCAAGGACATGACGGCCGACCCCACGGTGTTCGGTGCGCACGCCGCGCTCCACCACGCCACACTCGGCGCCGCCGAAGCACTGGGCATGAGCGACGAGATCGGTTCACTCGAGATCGGCAAGCGCGCCGACATCGTCCTCGTCGACACCACCGGCCCAGAGTGGGTGCCGCGCTCACCCGACCCGGTGCTGCAACTGGTGTGGGCGAGCGACGGACGTTGCGTGCAACACGTCGTGTCGTCCGGCCGCATCGTCGTCGAGCACGGCGAGCCGACGATGATCGACCGTTCCACACTCGTCGACGCTGCCAAGGAACGCCACGACCGCCTCGTCCGCGACGCCAACCTCGGCTGACACCGGTCCGTTCGGGGCATCGGCCGCTCTCTGTCACGAGAAGCCGCGTTGTTCGCCGTTTGTTGTGACACAGAAGCCCGGGCATATCTCTGTGTCACGAGAAGCAGCGGTATTCGCCGCATGACGTGACACAGAACTCGATGTACGCGCGGTCGGTCGTTCTGGAGGCTGCCGATGAGCAGTGGTCGGCCGACCTGGTTCG
>JAJCXU010000196.1 GCA_029263275.1 Ilumatobacter sp. | reverse complement strand
TCGGTGGTGGCGGCGTACTTCTGTGTGAGGGCGTCGGCGAGGCCGTCCCAGCTCGCCTCGGTACAGAACATCGCGAGGTGATCGTCGGTGATCTCCGCTGCCATCCCGGCGAAGTCGCCTGCCTTCTGTTTCCCGCGGATTCGTGCGGTCGTTCCCTCGAAGCCGGCTTCATCCCAGATGAACGCGTAGTTCGGTGTCGATCCGTAGAACGACAGCATCTGCTTGGCAGCGGCACGGTCGCGAGCGATCTCCTCGTCGGTGTCGCCGACGATGGTCGTCACGGGAACGATCAGCGCGATGTCGTCGGCAGAGCGGCCGGCTTTCGCTGCGCCTGCGGCGACGGATGGGATCACATGCCGATCGATGTAGCCGGGCTCGCCGAGCGGGTGCACGTGCACACCGTCGGCGACCTCGCCGGCCATCTGGAGCATCCACGGGTTCACCGCTGCGATGTCGACGAGTGGGTCGGGAAGATCGATGGGGCCGGGACTCCACTGCGCGTTGAGGAAGGTCAGTTCGTAGAAGTCGCCGTGGTGGTCGAGTCGCTCGCCACGGAAACCGGCGAAGCAGGCCTTCACCGCGAGCACGTAGTCCCGCAGGCGCGGGCCGGGGCGTTCGAACTCACCGCCGTAGCGCCGCACGATGTGTGTGCGGACCTGCGTGCCGAGCCCGAGGCGGAAGTTGCCACACGTGGCCTCGTGCAACTCCCAGGCGACCTGCGCCGAGATCATTGGGCTACGCGGGAAGGCGACCGCGATACCAGTGGAGTAGTGCAGGTCGGGTTCGGCAAGCGCCGCCGCCGTCACCGCGGGGAACGCCGTGCGGCCTCCTTCGGTGAACAACATGCCGTCGAAGCCGGCCGTCTTGGTGGCCGTCGCCAATCCTCCCATCTGCTGCAGTGGTTTCGGGCCGGTCATGATGTCGACGCGCATGGATCGACCGTAATGTCGTCGGCGATGCATCCACTTCACGCAGCGCTCGTCGCCGCGGCCGAGGGCCGATTCCCACCGATCGATGGCGGGGTCGAAGTTCATCGGCCCGAAGCTGGCGGTCTGCACGCGGTGCATGAATTCACCGGTCATGCCGTGGTGCTGACGACGCATGATTCAGCCGAGCTCCGCGCCCGGGGAGCGGACGGGTTCGGTGGCGTGTCGCAACCGGATGTGATCCGTTGGCTTGCGGGTGAGGACGGAGCGGTCGGTTCCCACGACGTCGTCCTCGTCGCGCGTGGCGTGACCGCGTCGGTGACTTCACTGGCGGAGCGTTCCGACCTCGAGGATCATCCACGCGTCGAACGGGCGCGGCACTACCGATCCGACCTGCGCGTCTTCGCCGATGAGCGCGGGTTGGTGACACTCGGACATGGGTTGGTCGGGCGTCTGGAGATCTCTGTCGAGCTGACATCGGCGACACCTGGTGGCGGTGCCGGCCGCGAGTTGATCATGGCGGGCCTTGCCCTGGTTCCCGAAGATGACCTCGTCTGGGCCCAAGTGGCGCCCGGCAACGCAGCGTCGCTCCGCGCGTTCCTCGCATGCGGGTTCGTACCGATTGGCGCCGAGACACTGATCGAACCAGCCGACGGCCGCTGACTTGCAACGCTTCTGATTCGGGCGTGGCTTCACGTGCCGTGACATGCTTGTCGACATGACTCAGGCCGCCATCACCGCGCTCCAGAACGAGGTCGATCGCGCGAAGGAGATCTTCGCCTCGCTCGCTGCCGAGGAGTGGGGAGCCGACAGCGGGTGCGACGGGTGGCGCGTGCAAGACGTGGCGCAACACATGGCTGCGGTTTTCCAGCAGATCGCGGCACCCGACACGATCGACACCGGAGATAGTGGCCAGACCGAAGCATCGGCCGAGGTGCCGGTGAGCGACCGCCGAGACTGGACGCCTGAGCAAGTCATCGCCGCCTACGACGAGTGGAGCGAGAAGGGCGTCGCCGCGCTGGCCGGGCTCCAAGAACCTCCGATGGCCGACACCGTCGTGCCCATCAGCGACCTTGGCACCCACCCGCTTCACATCCTGGCCAACGCCATCGTGTTCGATCACTACTGCCACCTGCGCCACGACATCGGCGCTGCCGTTGAGCGCGCAGCGGTGCTGCCGCGTGACCCCGAGGCGCTACACGCCACGGTCGAGTGGATGCTCGCCGGGCTCCCGCAGATGTGTGCGACCGAACTCGGGGCAGGGCCGGATCAGCCGGTCAACATCGTGTTCGACGGCCCCGCCGCGAACAGCTTCTGCTTGTCACCCGGTCCGAACGGGTGGACCGTTGCGAATCATTGCGACGACGATGCGCCGGTCATCAAGACCACGGCCCATGACTTCGTGTCGTGGGGCACCAAGCGTGCCGACTGGCGCGGCACGAGCACGGGAGACGTCAGCATCGTCAACGTGCAGCGCGTGCTCGACGCGATCAACATCATCTGATCGGCTGGTGGCTCGATCAGCGGGCAGGCAATCGCTTCTTGAGTTCGACGTAGACCTCGTCGCCAGCGAGCGCGGTCAGTTCGTCGCGAAG
>JAJCXU010000195.1 GCA_029263275.1 Ilumatobacter sp. | reverse complement strand
GGACACGCTCGATGCCATCGACATGGGCCCGATCGAGGCTGCCAGTGCCTCGGGCGCCAACCTCACCCAGATGCTGCGGACCGCTGTCGTCCCGCAGATCCTCCCCTCCTACACGTCGTTCGTGCTCTACAACTTCGAGCTCAACTTGCGCGCCTCAGCGGTGCTCGGCCTCGTCGGCGCTGGCGGCATCGGCGCCCGTATCGAGTTCTTCCGCGGTCGAGGCGACTGGGAGAAGCTGTGGGGCCTGGTCGTGATGTTCTTCCTCGTCGTGTTCGTCGTTGAGCGCATCTCCGTCACACTCCGTCGGAGGCTCGTCTGATGACGGAGCCGAAGTTGCAGGTCAACTTGATGCCGACGCCCCCCGCCGGGGTCGAACTCCCGAAGAAGCCGCTCGGCACGTTCCGTTGGATCTCCACCGCGCTCACCGTTGCACTCGTGCTGTGGTCGGCGTTGAAAATCGACGCCCGATGGTCGCGTCTGATCGAAGCTCCGGGCGACATGTGGACACTGGGCCGCGTCATGTTCTCGAACATGGAGGCGAGCAAGATCACCGAGCTGCTCGGTGCCATGTGGGAGTCGATCGCCATTGCCTGGCTCGGCACCATGATCGCCGCGATCTTCGCCGTGCCACTGTCGTTCCTCGCCGCGGAAAACCTCGTCGGCCGACCCATCGCGTGGGTCACCCGGCAGGTGTTCAACGTGCTGCGCGCGATCCCCGAGATCATTCTCGCTGTCGCATTCATCCCGGTCTTCGGCCTCCGCCCGATGGCCGGCGTGCTCGCAATCGGCGTCGGGTCGATCGGCACGCTCGGCAAGCTGTTCTACGAGATCATCGAAGGCATCAACAAGGGCCCCGTCGAGGCGGTCGATGCGGCAGGCGCCACGGGTCTCCAACGACTGCGCTGGGGTGTCCTGCCGCAGGTGACACCCGAGATCACGTCGTTCCTGCTGTATCGCTTCGAAGTCAACATCCGTGCGTCTGCCGTTCTCGGAGTCGTCGGTGCAGGAGGTATCGGTTCGGACCTCGCGGAGGCGCTGAAGTTCAAAGACTTCGGCACCGCCGGCCTCGGTCTGATCATCGTGGTGCTCGGCACGATCTGCGTGGACACGGTCTCTGGGGCTGTGCGCCGCCGCATCGTCAGTGGCAAGAAGACGATGCTCGACGTGGAACGTGAGGCGTCGCTCGCCGTCGGGCGCGTGGGCACCGGCTGACCCGTGGGTGACCTGCAGTTCATCCTCGGCGTCGACCTCGACGGCGTGGTCGGCGATCACACTCACCGTTTCCGCGAAATCATGGCGGAATTGCGCGGCGTGCAACCCGAGACGATGCCGCTTGACCGGTCGTGGGACTTCGCCGAATGGGGCTTCGAGCCCGACGAATACGCCAAGTTCCACCGCATCGCCGTGATGGAACACGACATGTTCGCCACCATGCCGGTGATCGACGGTGCCGCCGAGGCCCTCTGGCGGTTGAGCGACGCCGGCGTGTGGATTCGCATCATCACGCATCGGTTGTACGTGCACTGGGGTCACGCCAAGGCGATTGCCGACACGGCGACGTGGCTGGACACCCACCGCATCCCATACCGCGACCTGTGCTTCCTCGGCAAGAAGCCGCAGGTCGAGGCGAACGCCTACATCGACGATGCTCCGCACAACATCGAGCAACTGCGGTCGGCTGGCAACACGGTCATCGCATTCGAGCAGCCGTACAACCGCGACGTCGACGGGCTCCGTGCGGCCAACTGGGCTGAGGTCGAGTCGATCGTGACCGAGCTCGCTGCGGATCACGTCGGCCAGTTCCACGCTCAGCTCCCCGGCATCGACGCCGGGTCCGATCGCCTCGACCGCAACCGCCCCTGACGCGCACAACAAACGCTGGGCTCAGACGAGAGCGATGTCGGCCATGATGGTGCGATGACGGGCTTGGCAACGGCATCAGCGGTGACCGCGACAGGAGACGGCACCTACCGGGCCGACCTGTCGCCCGGCTGGGAAGTGTGGGGCCCACAGGGTGGGTACCTCGCATCGGTCGCACTGCGCGCCGCTGGTGTGGCGACCGGTCGGGCAAGGCCAGCGTCGATCAACGCGCACTTCGTTGGTGCCGGCGCCAGCGGACCAGTCGACATCGGCGTCGAGATCAATCGTGCGACAAAGGTCGGCACGTCCGCCACGGTCCGGGTCACGCAGACATCAGATCGCGGTGAGCGACTCCTCCTCACTGCGTTGGTGTGGGGTGTCGATGGCGACCTCCCTGGCCTCGAACACCAGGTGGAAACACTTCCAATCGAAGTCATGTCGCCAGATGAGCTGCCGAACATGACGACCTTGATGGCCGGCCGAGGTGAGGCGCCGCACCCGTTCTGGTCCAACCTCGAGCAACGGCCTCTGCACTGGGTCGAGGACTGGGACAGCCGTCCGCCAAGCGCGCCGATGAACCAATGCTGGTTTCGGTTCGTCGACGGCGAGACGCATGACGATCCGTGGCTCGATGCCTGTCGATCGCTGGTCGTGCTCGACCTCGAAGGGTGGGGCGCAGCGACACGTCCTCACGTTGGCGAACTCGATCACTTCG
>JAJCXU010000194.1 GCA_029263275.1 Ilumatobacter sp. | reverse complement strand
CAGAAGGCTCACTACCTGCCCCGCCTGCTCAAAGGCGACGACACCTGGTGCCAGGGCTACTCCGAGCCCGACGCCGGTTCCGATCTCGGCAACGTCGGTCTGAAGGCCGAGCTCGATGGCGACGAGTGGGTGCTGAACGGTCAGAAGATCTGGACCTCGGCCGGTCACCTCGCCGACCACATCTTCACGCTGGCCCGCACCGACCCCGACTCGCCCAAGCACAAGGGCATCTCCTTCCTGCTGGTCCCGATGGACCAGCCGGGCATCGAAGTTCGCCCGATCAAGATGATCTCTGGCGACAGCGAATTCAACGAGGTGTTCTACACCGACGCCCGCGTGCCGAAAGAGAACGTCATCGGCGGCGTCAACAACGGCTGGGCCGTGGCGATGTCGCTGCTCGGCTATGAGCGTGGCGAAGCTGCTGCGACGCAACCAATCCGGTTCAAGGGCGAATTCGCCCGGCTCCTGAAGATGGCCCAAGACCGCGGCGTCGCCGACGACCCGATCATCCGCCAGAAGCTCGCATGGTGCTACTCGAAGGTCCAGATCATGGGTTTCCTCGGTCAGGGCGTGCTCACGCAGTTCCTCGCCGGCCATCACCCCGGACCCGATGCGGCCATCGGCAAGCTGTTCTGGAGCGAGTACCACCAGGTCATCACGGAACTCGCCATGGACATCATGGGTGCCGATGCGCTGAACTGGGAAGGCCGCAAGCCACCGTCCTCGTTCGGATCCGATGACTCGGGTGCGCCGAACGATCCGTCATCCTGGATCGGCACCTTCCTCAACGCCCGCGCCGGAACGATCTACGCCGGGTCGTCGCAGATCCAGCGCAACATCATCGGCGAGATGGTCCTCGGGTTGCCCAAGGAACCTCGCCCGCCAGCGCCGGCGAAGTGACTCGGGCCGACTGAATTGGACCCGCTGAGCCAAGCACCGTGATCAGAGCACTCGGCGGCCTCATCCGTCGGCCTGGTCTGTGGCCGACGGCAATTCGTCAGGCTCGCCGCACCGCGCCGTCGGGTTGGTGGAAGCGGCGTCCGTTCTTGCCGATCCCGTCGGGTGAGTACCTCGAATTCCGGCTCGTCACGCAGTACGGCGACGCCGCGCATCGACCTGAGCCTGACGATGTGGTGAAATACTTGCAATGGTGTCGGGAATGGGATCGCACGGGATAACCGCCGTCAGCGGCACGAGGACTGCTCAGTAAGGTCCGGCCATGCACAGCGCGCTCGTTCTCAACGCCAGCTATGAGCCGCTGTCTGTCGTGTCTGCACGCCGTGCCACGTGTCTCGTGCTCGCCGAAAAGGCCGAGATGCTCGAAGACGACGGCATCGTGCTGCATTCCGAGACGCTCGACCTCGCGCAGCCGTCCGTCATCAGATTGAGGTACATGGTGAAGGTGCCGTACGTACGTCGCAGCGCGATGTCGCGTCGGGCGATCTTCGCTCGCGACGAGCACCGTTGCCAATACTGCGGCGGCCATGCGGACTCGATCGATCACGTGTTTCCGCGTTCGCGCGGGGGCGGCCACCACTGGGAGAATGTCGCTGCGGCATGCAAGCCGTGCAATTTGAGCAAGCGGGATCGGACGCCCGAGGAGGCAGGGATGCGCCTTGCCCGCGCGTGCCGAGCGCCGCGTGCAACGGCCTGGGTGGTGGTTTCGGTGAACTCGGTGCCAGACACCTGGCGCCGGTACTTGCCGTTCGCATCGTGACATCATTCGAACTCGTCGAGTTCGCCGAATCGCCCCGGACGTTTCACGCACGAGAACTCCCCGACGCTCCAACGCCACAGGTCTGGTGGAACCGACTGACCGAACCCGCGCTGGTGCTCGGCTCGACCCAACGCGCTGAAAAGGTTGTCGACGACGCGGCCTGCGTGGCAGCGGGCGTCGATGTCGTTCGTCGACGCAGCGGCGGGGGAGCGGTGCTCCTCATTCCCGATGAGGTCGTGTGGTTCGACGTGATCGTCCCGACCGCCGCCGTCGCACGTCTCAGTGACGATGTGCACGCACCGATGTTGTGGCTCGGGGAGCGGTTGGAGCACGTTCTTGCACCGCTGGTCGTGGGCAAGGCCACCGTCAAGGGCCCTGGCATGGTCTCGACGCCGTGGTCATCGTTGATCTGTTTCGACGGATTCGGTCCCGGTGAGGTGCTCGTCGACGGCCACAAACTTGTCGGCATCAGCCAACGTCGCACGCGTGCGGCAGCGCGCTTGCAGTGCTGCTGGTACCGCAGGTATCAACCGGAACAGCTGATCCGACTGCTCGACGCTGCCATGCAGCCAGATGTCGCCGATCTGGCAACGGTTGCGACGCTCGACACCGTTGACCAGAGGTCGGTGCTCAGCGACTTCGCGCGCTCACTGTGAGCTGATCAGCTCGTGGCGGCGGCGTACGGAAGCCAGCGACCTGCATCGAAGTCATAGAGCTTGCAGGACCGTGTCGCTCGCGCGTAGTCGACGAGCGAGAAGCGGTCGACCTTGACCGTGTCGGAATACTTGTCCTCGATCGCCGCTGCTGCCCGCGGGAGCTGGTGGAACGGAATCCGGGCGTCGACGTGATGGGGAATGTGGACGACGATGTTGTAGAACCACAGCCGATTGATCAGGCGTGGCATGTGCAAGATCGTCGTCGATTCCATCTGGCCGGAGAACTGCGACCAGCCGCGGCGCGTCCACCAGCGGATGTCAGGTGACACGTGGTGTACGTAGACGGTCCAGCCGATGACTTGGACGAAGATCAAGAACGGCACCACGATCAACTTGATCGGGAGCCAGATGGCACCGACGACGCCGCTCTGCAAGGCACCCACGACCACGGGGACGGCGATGGCCAGTAGCAACACGACGCCCAATCCGAACTTGTCCCGTCGGATTGCCTTGCGGTTCTTGCCAGCAGCTGCGAAGCGCCACATCTTCTCCCACCACACGACCCGGAGGTAATAGGCGCCTGACCCGAGGAACGACCACTCGAACCGGTGGCGCAGACGCTTGAGCATGCTGAACTCTGCGTACTCCTCGACGGTGGTGGGGTGCCACACGAAGTCGAATCCCTGTCGAGTGGTGTAGCCGTGGTGGATGCGATTGTGGCCAAGGTTCCACGCGGCTTCGACGTGAGCGCTCGGGGCCATGCAGGTCAGCGCGACGATGCGGTTTGCCCGGCTCGAGTTGAAGAGCGCACCATGAGAGGCGTCGTGGCCGAGCACGAACAGCCCCGCGATGGCGAGACCGACGGCCAGCCACAGGAGCGGGATCGCCCACCATTGGGTGGTCAACGCGAGCAGGACGAGTGGGACGACGTACAGCACTGCCCCCTGGGCGAGTGCGAGCCAGCCCTTGGTACTGGACTTCTCGTAACACGTATCGGGGATGACGGCGCGAACGTCGTTGAGCGATTGCTTGCGCGGACGCGGCATGGTTTTGGGCGCGGCGGACTCCATTCGACTGAGGATACACAGCCGACCGACCGGTAGGTAGGGCCGAAGTTCTCTGCAGGCCGTGGGTGAGGGGGCTGGTGAGGGGATGGGCGAGGGGATCGGCGACAGGATTGGCGAGAGGATTGGTGAGCGGATTGGGGAGCGGATGGGTCCGTTTGGGGAATAAATGGGGGAAGATGGTTGACGATGGGGGTGAATGGGGGCACAATGGGGCGCGCTGGGGAGACCTCCCTCGTTCGCCAGCGGTAACAGGCCCGTCCCGGGGGAGCATGGCAGGAACGAGACGCGACCGGTGTTTGTCGGGATGCACGAGCGACAGCTCGACGATCGAGGACGTGTGGCACTGCCACCGACCTTTCGGCATCCTCTCGGCGATCTCTGTTACCTCTTCTCGGGCGAAGATGGCTGCGTCAGTATCCGCAGCGTCGAGTCGTTCAAGGACGAAGCGACCGACTTGATCTCTCGCGTCAAGCGCGGCGAAGCAAGTCGCGACCGTCAGCGTGCCTTCGCCGCTTCGGCGAGCGAAGCGTCGATCGACAAGCAGGGGCGCGTCACGCTGTCGCCAGAACTGCGGACGTATGCCGGCATCGAGCCACAGTCGGCCATCGTCGTGCTGGGCGACCTCGACCACATCGAAATCTGGGAGCCCGCGGCATACGCAATCCACCGCGACAACGGGAGCAACGAACTCACGGGAGACGCATCATGAGCGCCGCGGAAGCCACGAACGACTTCGAACACCGCCCGGTGATGCTCGCTGAGATCACGCAGTTGTTCGCCGACGTCCCGGCTGGCACGTTGGTCGACGCAACCCTTGGCGGCGGCGGACACGCCGCAGCGATCCTCGATGCGCATCCGCACCTCGACGTGCTCGGCATCGACC
>JAJCXU010000193.1 GCA_029263275.1 Ilumatobacter sp. | reverse complement strand
TCACGGCGGACGACGATTGGCCCTCTGGCTACTACGAGGTCCAGCTCACCATCGACGTCAACGGCAAGACCCGACGCAGCCACGCATTCTTCGTCGTCCGTCCAGGCGCCGATTCCGAGAACACGATCCTGTTGCAGCTCGCCACCAACACCTGGCATGCCTACAACGACTTCGCCGGCCGCAACCTCTACACCGGCAACACCCATGTGTCGCTGCAACGTCCGATGGCGCGCGGCTACCTGTTCAAGCCGGAGGGCGCGGGTCGTCGAGTGACCACGACGAATCCACCGGACCGCGACATGAACACCCATGTCGGATACCTCCGCTTGAACCACCTTTCCGGGTGGGCGGGATCTGCAGGTTGGCCCGACTGGGAATGGCCGTTCCTCGCATGGGCCGAGCGCAATGGCTACGGCATCGACGTGATCACCAATGCCGACCTCGAGGAGCACCCCGGCATCGTCGATCGGTACCGCCTGCTCCTCTCCGTAGGCCACGACGAGTATTGGTCCGGCCCGATGCGCGACACCGTCGAGGGGTTCATCGCACAGGGCGGCAACGTCGCGTTCTTCTCCGGCAACACAGCGCTCTGGCAGGTTCGCATGGAAGACCCCGCCGACGGTCCGGCGAGCACGATGGTGGGCTACAAGGGCCAATTCAAGGATGATCCCGTGTTCGGAACCGACCGGATCGGTGAGCTGACGAGCATCTGGTCCGATCACCTGATCGGCCGGCCCGAGAACCACATGACCGGCGTCAGTTTCACTCGCGGCGGCTATCACCGCATCGGCAAACGAGTCACCAATGGCGCCGGCGGCTACACGGTCTATCGCCCCGAGCATTGGATCTTCGACGGCACCGGCGTCGACTACGGCGACGTGCTCGGTGCGGCCGCAACCACCGTCGGCTACGAATGCGATGGGTGCGAATACACGATCGTCGATGGCCTGCCGCATCCGACCGGCGCTGACGGCACGCCTGATTCGTTCGAGATCCTCGGCATGGTTCCGGCCGCCCACTTCACGCGCACCACCGCCGGTCGACCACCAAAACCGAACGAGCCGTCCGAGATCGAGTTCCTCGCGTCTCGGGTCTTCGACTCGCGCGACGAGGCCGCCGTCAAGAGGATCGCTGCGGGCCAGGCAATGCTCGGAAGCTACGTCTCGCCGGGCGGCGGCACGGTCATCACCTCCGGCTCGACCGATTGGGCCCACGGCCTCGCCGGACGTGATGAGCAGATCGAGCGAATCACCGCCAACATCCTCGACCGCCTCGGTTGACCGACCGAAGCGATGAGCCTCCACTCCGGTGAGTTTCTCCCACACCCCACGTGGACCAAACTCACCGCAAGCGGACCGCCGCACCCGCTGGTGAGAAACCCCCACAGGTGCTGCGGGAGAATCTCACCGGAAGGCAAGGCACGTGTGGCTCGCCGGTAGGTTTCGGGCGTGACCGATGACGACCGCGCGACCGAGGATGTGCGGCAGCGCTTGCTCGATGCAATGGCGGTGCTGCGCGAGGTCATCGCGGCTCCCGAGATGGCCAATGAACTCGGCGCCGACGAGAAGGCGGATTTCTTCAATGCGGCCGGCGACGTGTTCTGTCCCGACCCAGAGATCCGCCGCCGACGGACCAAGTTGCTCCAGCAGCAGCGCCGCAACGAGCGGACTCAGCGCGATGACGAGGTGCTCGCGGAAACCGGTATCCGCACGCTGCGCAGCAAGCCGGTCTTCACCACTCCTGACGTGTTCGCTCCGGACGACTTCGAGCAGCACACTGTCGACGACGACCCCGATCAGCCACCGTTCCGCGAGACGCTCGAACCACAGCACTGTTACATCTGCAAGGTTCGCTACCACGAGGTGCACCACTTCTACGACCAGCTCTGCCCGAGCTGCGCGGCGCTGAACTTCGCCAAGCGCGGCGAGCTGGCCGACATGTCCGGCATGGTCGTGCTGTTGACCGGTGGCCGCGTGAAGATTGGCTATCAGGCGGGCATCAAGCTGCTGCGATGCGGCGCCGAGCTCATCGTGGCAACCCGGTTCCCGCGCGACGCTGCCGAGCGGTATGCCGCTGAGCCCGACTTCGATGAGTGGGGCGATCGCCTCGAAGTGTTCGGCCTCGATCTTCGCCACACACCCAGCGTCGAAGCGTTCTGCGCCCACGTCCTCTCGACACGGACGCGACTCGACGCGATCGTCAACAACGCGTGCCAAACCGTGCGCCGACCGCCGAGCTTCTACGAGCACATGATGGAGCGCGAAACGGCCGCGCTCGAATCGCTGCCCGCCCAGGTGCTGCAACTCGTCGGCTCATACGAGGCGCTGCGCGGCGGCAGTCCATCCATCGAGTCCGCGCCGACCGGGTCAGGCGCGTTGGCGAACACCAGCGACACGACAGAGGTCCCGGGGCTGACCCGCGCTGCCGAGCTGTCGCAGGCCGTGTTGTTGCCCGAGGACCGCCCGACCGTCGACTCGCTCTTCCCTGCAGGCCAGCTCGATCAGGA
>JAJCXU010000192.1 GCA_029263275.1 Ilumatobacter sp. | reverse complement strand
TGCACCGCAACCGACGACAGCGCTCGTCGATCGATCGCCGAGAACTCCTCCCTCGATGTCACCGCGGCAAACTACCCGCGTCCCATCTCGCCGCGGCCAGTGCGACCGGTTAGAGGGCGAGGATGCGTTCGAGTGCGTCGTCGAGCGACGCATCGATGACGGCCGTGATCGGGCCACCCTCGCCAGAGACCGCGGCAAGCGGCCCGCCACGGATCGTGCCGACCGTCAACACGACGACGTCGACGTCGGGGGCGACCTCGCGGCAGATCGCGGCCTTGGCAATCGACTTCCACACGTTCTCGACACGGCTCAAGCCAGGACGAGCTGGCGTGTTGACACCACCGAGCTCGAAGATCCGCGTCACGCCGTCGGGGCCGACGCCACGGAAGTTCACGGTGACACCTGGTGACACTCGCGCCGCCTCGTCGACCTCGGTGTACTGAGCCGCTTCGAGCAACGTGCGCGCCATGTCCTTCAGCGTCCGACGATCGGGCAAGTCCCGTTGCGCCATCGACTTGACCCGCTCCTTGGCCTGCTTCACGTAGCCGGGATCCGTGTCGTAGCCGACGTAGTGACGGCCGGTGTTCATCGCGGCAACTGCGGTGGTGCCGGACCCCATGAACGGGTCGAGCACGATGTCGCCCTCGTACGTGAAGAGGTGCAGGCAGCGCTCGACCAGGGCGACGGGGAACGGAGCGGGGTGGCCGACTCGGGTGGCGCTCTCCGCAGGGATCTCCCAGACGTCGAGCGTCGCCTCCATGAACTCATCGCCAGGAACGGTCGCAACACCATCGGCCCCAGCACCACTTCGATTGCCGGTTCCGACGCGATCGAAGCGGCCCTTGCTGGCGATGAGCACGCGTTCGGTCGTGTCACGCAGCACCGGGTTGGCAGGTGATTGATACGAACCCCACGCACAGGATCCGCTGGCCCCACGCTGCTTCTGCCACACGACTTCGCCGCGCAGCAACAGTCGGAGATCGTCCTGCAAGATGGTGGTGACGTCGGCCGCCAGGCTGCGATACGGCTTGCGGCCGAGGTTCGCCACGTTGACGGCGATACGCCCGCCCGGCTCGAGGGTGCGAACACACTCACCGAGGACATCGCGGAGCATCGTGAGGTACTCGATGTAGTCGGCGGGAACGTGACCCTCGCCCAGCGCGGTCTCGTACTCCTTGCCGGCGAAGTACGGCGGCGAGGTGACGACCAATGCGACGGACGCGTCGGGCACTTTTGCCATGTCACGCGCGTCGCCCACATGGATCGTGTCGAGCTTGCCGTGAGCGCCGAGCGTGTCGTCGTCGCTGATCTGCGGCGGTGCGAACCGGCTGTAGAAGTCCGACGAGTCGTGCGACTCGCGCTTGCTCACTCCGAACGATGACGTGGAAGTTCCCATGGTGTGCCTTTGTCTCGCTCGTTCAGTTCTGGCCAGCGGGGTCAAGACCCGCATCGTCGAATGTTCGTGGCGACGCGATCTGCCGATCAGCGACTGCGAGACCGATCCCGCCCGTGCCTCCCGTGATCACTGCGACATTCCCGGGCGCAATGACATTCCCAACGTCTGCCATTCGGGTCAATCTACGGCGAATCGCGCGGCGAGTGGTCGATACACGCGCGCCGCGCAGTCGGATCGCGCGTGGATCGCGGAACAAGGTCCGGTTGCCGGACCAGCCTGACCGGGACTACAGCGAGTACGAGATATCGCTGTGGTGCACGCTGCCGCGGCCGCGTTCCTTCGCGACGTACATGGCCCGATCGGCGGCCAGGATCGTGTCTTGCAGCGAACGTGCGGCCTCAGGGTGAGGTCGACCGCTCGCGATACCGATCGTCGCGCCGATGCGCACCCGATGGTCGCGGCAGTCAAATGGCGCCGCCAGTCGCTCGACAATTCGTTCGGCGAGCACGATGAGGTCACCTTCGTCGCCCGCATCGGAGTCGCAGACGACGACGAATTCATCCCCGCCAGTGCGAAACACGTCATCACCGCGACGAACAGCCTGCGCGATGCGCCGCCCGGTCTGAGCGATGACCTCGTCGCCCACCGCGTGCCCGAACGTGTCGTTCACTGCCTTGAACTGATCGAGATCGATGAACAGCACGCTGGACGGAGCGCCCGCCAATTCGATGCGGTCATTGAGCGACGCGCGGTTCGCCACCCCGGTCAACGCGTCCCGATGTGCGGCAAACTCAAGATCGCGTCGATGCTGATCCTGCTCAAGGGCAAGATGCGCCAGACGAATCGCGTCGCCGATGTGCTGCTCCTGGTTCGGACTCACACTGGTGCACTCCCGGCGCCACACGATGAACACCGCGGCGACGTCGCCCGACGCATCCACGACAGGTCGCACCCATGCCGCCGGCAGTTTGGCCATCGCCATCTCGGCACCGGTTCGAGCATCGACATCGCCGAACGCGGCGTCGATGACATCACATGGTTCGTTCTTCACGAGACACCCTCGCCACGGAGTGCCAAACGCATTGATCAAGTCATCGCCGATCGGCCACTCGCCAATCGAGCGGAAGCGGTCCTGGTCGGTCGGCGCTGAAGGTTCGACCAGCAGCATCGATCCGATCCCGTCGAGCGGCATGGCACGTCCGGACACTGCAATTGCAGCCAACGTTCGGTCCAGCGGCTGGTCAGAAGCCACCGATGTCACCGCAGATGCCAGGACGTCGCGAACCGACTCAGGCGTGAGCGTCACGATGTAACCGGCGATGCCGAGCTCGACTGGCGTCTCGTGCGCCCAGAATTGTGTGAAATGGCTGACCCCGGCCATGTCGACGTAGCGGATCCTGCTCGGGCCCATGACCGATCCTTCGAACTCGGGTCCGTTGGCCAGCAGGCTGACGGCGAATTCGATGTCACGCTCGTCGATGAAGTCGAGCGCGCTCTTTCCGAGAATCGACGATGAATCCCGACCGATCATCGAGAGCAATCGTTCGTTCGCGAACACGATGTTGGCTTCGCCGTCGATGACAAACATCGCCACTGGCATCACGTCGAGCAGCACGAAGGGGTCTGCTCCGAGATGCCGCGGCACATCGCTCGCAGCGACGACCAGCGTCTGCGCGCGTTCGAAGTTCGGCCCGTCATCCATCGTTCTGTCATCGGCATGACGTCGACCGAGCTTGAGGCGCGCCGGTCCACCCGACCAGCGAGCGTGCGGCGCCCGACCACAGTTTCACCACGCCCGATGCGCAGAGATAGCGTCGCTTGAGCATGTCCAGCCGCTACCTGTGGACGCCGCTGCAACTCGGCCCGGTCGAAACACGCAACCGGATCGTGTTCTCGGCTCACCTCACCAACTACGCCCGAAACGGGCTCCCCACGGCGCAGCACGCGGCGTACTACGCGGCCCGGGCGGCCGGCGGCACCGGGCTGATCATCACCGAGGAGCACTCGACCCACCCCACCGATTGGCCGTACGAGAAGCTGATTCACGGCTTCCACCGCGACGTCATCCCCGGCTATCTCGCGATGACCGAAGCCGTCCACCGGCATCGCACGCCGATCTTCGCCCAGATCAACCACAACGGTGGACAAGCGTCATCGATGTACTCGCGGTTGCCGGTCTGGGCCCCATCCGCAGTGGCGGACCCGCTCTTCCGTGAGGTCCCGAAGGCGGTAACCCAGGCCGAGATCGACGAAATCGTCGACGGCTACGCGCTGGTCGCGGAGCATTGCGCCGAAGGGGGCTTCGACGGCATCGAGTTGCAGTGCTCACACAGTTCAATCGTGCGCGGCTTCCTGTCGCCGGCAACGAACAAGCGAACCGACGACTACGGCGGCTCGCTCGAGAACCGGGCGCGGCTCTTGGTCGAGATCGTCGCTGCCGTCCGCAAGGTGATCGGCAATCGGCTCGCGCTCGGGGTTCGCATCTGCGGTGACGAGCTGATCGACGGCGGTACGACGATCGACGATGCCGTGCGCATCGCCGAACTCGTCGAGCAGACCGGTCAGGTCGACTACATCAACACCTCGATCGGCGTGGCCACGGCAAGCCTGTTCATGATCGAAGCGTCGATGCACGTCCCGCCGGGCTATGCGATGTTCATCCCGTCGGCGATCCGCAAAGCGGTCGACCTCCCGGTGGTCGGCGTCGGCCGATTCAAGGATCCGTTGCAGGCAGAACGAGCGCTCGCCGAAGGCCACTGCGACCTGGTCGGTGTCGTACGGGGTCAGATCGCCGATGCCGACTTCGCGGCGAAGGCACGGGCGGGCGCGACCGACGAGACGCGGCTGTGCTTGTCGTGCAACCAAGAGTGTGTCGGCCGGATGGGCCTCAACCGGTGGTTGGGCTGTATCGAGAACCCGCGCACGGGCCGCGAGTCCGAAGGGGTCGGCGCCATCCGCGTCACGCCGAAGCCCAAGTCGGTCATGGTCGTCGGCGCGGGCCCAGCTGGTCTGCAAGCAGCAATCGCGGCAGCCCGGAACGGACATGCCGTCACCGTGTTCGAGAAGGGCTCAGAAGCTGGCGGCCAGGTTCGAATCGCCGCCTCCGTCCCGAACC
>JAJCXU010000191.1 GCA_029263275.1 Ilumatobacter sp. | reverse complement strand
CAAAGTCGCAGATCTGGTCGCACTCGGCGCAACCGAGGCGCACGACGCCTTCGACGCCGTGTCGGACTGCGATGTCGCGCTGACATCACTGCCCGGACCCACCCAGGTGCGCACGATCGGCGAGCAGATCGTGCCGGCGATGCAACGCGGCACAACGTGGATCGAGTTGAGCACGAACGATCTCGATTGCTGCCGTTCGATCAATGACCTCGCCGCTCGGTACGGCGTCGACGTGCTCGACGCGCCGGTGACCGGAGGCGCCGAAGGGGCAGCAGCGGGAACGTTGTCGGTGCTCGTCGGTGGTGATCCCGCTGCACACGGGCGCTGCACTCCGGTGTTCGCCGCGATCGGCGACCGGTTCGACCTGCTCGGACCGTCAGGTGCCGGATACGTCGCAAAGATCTCCCAGGTGATGCTGTGCTACCTCAACTCGGTCTGCCTCACAGAAGCGCTGGTGCTCGGCGTGAAGGGCGGCGTGGAGCCGGCCAAGATGCTCGACATCATCCAACACAGCACCGGACGCAGCTACGTGGCCGACCGCTACGGACCTGAACTGCTCAACGGCGGCTACGACGCCACGTTCGACCTCGGCCTCGCCGCCAAGGACCTCCGCCTCGCGCTCGGCCTCGCCGAACGGGTCGGAGCCACCCTGGCGTTCACCGCCGACGTCGGCCGGTTCTACGATGACGCCGAGGCCGAGTTCGGATCCGACGCACCACATCTCATCGCGATGCAACGAATCGAACGCGACAACGAACTCACCCTGCACGAACAACCGAACGGAGCCCCGACATGACTGGCAACCGAGAAGTAACCGGCGACGACTTCACGTCAACCAACGCCGGGAGCTTCACCGGCGAGGAGTGGCAGGCGCGCGTCGACCTCGCCGCGATGTATCGACTCGCTGCACACTTCGGCTACGACGACCTCGTGTGGAACCACATCACCATGCGGGTGCCGGGCTCGGACCACGACTTCTTCCTCAACAAGTTCGGGCTGCTCTACAACGAGGTCACTGCGTCGAACCTGATCAAGGTCGACTCCGACGGCACGGTGCTCGAAGGCCCGGCCGACGTCAACACCGCCGGCTTCGTCATCCACTCGGCGATCCACAACGACTTCCCGAAGTGGAAGGTGGTCTTCCACGCCCACGTGCCCGACGCGCTTGCGGTCACCGCGTTGCGGAACGGCTTCGAGCACCTCGTGCAGGACACCTCGATGCTGTACGGCGAGGTCGGCTACCACGACTGGGAGGGTCTCTCGCTGACCCTCGAGGAACGTGAACGGCTGGCCAAGAACATGGACGGCAACCGCGCGCTGATCATGCGCAATCACGGCTTCCTCACCGTCGGCGAGACGCCCGGCGCGGCGGTCATGGTGATGCACTACCTGATCCGCGGTTGCCGCACCTTGCTCAAGGCACACGGCAGCGGGCTCGAGGTCGACCCCGGCCCGACCGACATCTGGGAACTGTCCAAGCGTCAGTACGACCACTTCCCGCTCGGTAAGCACGAGTGGCCGGCGCTCTTGCGTTTGCTCGACCAGCAGGACCCGTCGTACCGCCAATGATCGTCGCGTGAAGATCGTCCCGTGAAGATCGTTGGCGTCGAAACCCGGCTGGTCGACCTGCCGCTTCCCCGACCGATCGGCACGGCGATCCACGCGATTCGTTCGGTTGGTTGCGTACTCCTCACGCTGCGCACCGACGAAGGCATCACCGGTGAGTCCTTCGTGTTCACGATCAACGGCGCCCGGCTCGGTGCCTTCGACGAGATGATTCGGGGGCTCGGCGAGCTGATCATCGGGCGCGACCCACATGACACCGGTGCCATCTGGGGCGACCTGTGGAAGGAGATCAATCCCACGGGCCACGCCGGAGTCACGATCTCGGCGATGTCATCGCTCGACATCGCATGCTGGGACATCGTCGGCCGTGCCGCCGACCTGCCGTTGAGCAAGGTCTTCGGCGCATGCCGCAAGACCATCGACACGTACGCCAGCTCCGGGCTCTGGCTCGACGCAACGCTCAGCGAACTCGCGGCCGAGGCGACCTCGTTCGCCGAACAGGGCTTCACCGCGGTCAAGCTCCGCATCGGCAACGACAACATCGACGACGACATTGCCCGCGTCCGGACCATTCGCGCGGCGATCGGCGACGACGTTCGACTGCTGATCGATGCGAATCAGAAGTTCGTGCCGAAGGACGCCATTCGCCTCGGCCGCCGGCTCGACGAATTCGACATCACCTGGTTCGAGGAGCCCGTCGCCGTCCACGACGTGCGTGGGTGTGCGGAGGTCCGCGCAGCGTTGGACATCCCGGTTGCCACCGGCGAGACCGAGTACACGAGCCGGGGGATCAAGCGCCTGCTGGACGCTCGCGCCGCCGACGTCGTGATGCCCGATCTCCAGCGAGTCGGTGGCTATACCGAGTTCAGGCGGTCCGCAGCCCTGGCCGCGGCCGACGACACGCCCGTGTCGTCGCACTTCTTCACCGAGCACAGCCTGTGTGTCGCCGCGGCCACCCCGAACTGCATCTCGGTCGAGCACGTCGACTGGTTCGCACCGCTGTTCTCCGAACCGCTCGAACTCGTCGACGGACGGATCGTCGTCCCAGACCGCCCAGGGACCGGGTTCACATTCCGCTGATGGTCGATTGAACACGAGTCGCCACGTCGCGAGCTGACAGACCTCGGCCAGAATGGCTTCGAGTTGAGACGCTGATCAACGGCCTGTCGGGGTGATCACCCCTGCGTCCTGATGTGGAGCCGCAGGTTACGGCTGTCCGGCGTTGTCGAGCCGGTGCAGAACGTGTTTTGCGGCAGCGATGTCGAGGGCGGCGACGCCGGTGAGATCGGCAATGGTGATGTCTGAATTCGATCGCTCGATCGTCGGAGTTGCCAGCAGTGTGCCGAGTTCGATCACGTGCGAGGCGAGGAGCGAGTCATGGGCGATCACGGAGAGTTCGCCGTGATCGAGGCACTGCGAGGTGCTGTCGGCGACGAGGAGGTCTGCCCAGCCGATGAGCTCTGGGTCGAGTTCGTGCTTTCCTGGCGCGTCGGCGCCGATTGCCGTGATGTGGGTGCCTGGTTCGATCCATTCGGCGTCGATGATCGGTGAGGTGGCGTCGGTCGTGGTGACGATGAAGTCGGACTTGCGACAGGCGTCGGCCAAGTCGGTCGCGACGCTGCTACCGGTGGGAGCGTCGACGTCGTCGAGCACGAGGGACGCTGAATCGGGCGAGCGTCCCCACACACTCATGGCAAGTGGCCGATCGAGCAACTCGAGATGGGCGGCGAGTTGGCGGCGAGCTTGAGCGCCGGTGCCGACGATGAGCAGTCGTTGCGCGTTGGCGCGCGCGGCGAGATGCGATCGCGCCGCCGATTGCGGTGCGTACGTCGGTGAGGAGCATCTCGTCGTGCAGTACCGCTCGGACCTGGATCGGGCGATGGTCGGATCGGGACCTTCTGAGAAGGCCCAACCGATCTCGGCCGCAGCGTAGGAGCGCGTGTGATCGGCACCGTATCCGTGGGTTGGCGAAGACGCGATTCGAGATCGGTCGCCGGCGGTTGCATCGGTTGCGAGTCTAGTTTGCTGTACCCGTCGGGCCGCTCGGGGGCCAGGAGACCGCTGGGCAGATGGCCGCAGAGGTCGTGAGATCGGTGTGCCAGGAGCGTTGCCGGCCCCGTGCGGCTCGATGCCTTTCTCTGACCGGTCACGCTAGATCGC
This sequence comes from Ilumatobacter sp., assembly GCA_029263275.1. Classification (GTDB taxonomy): domain Bacteria; phylum Actinomycetota; class Acidimicrobiia; order Acidimicrobiales; family Ilumatobacteraceae; genus Ilumatobacter_A. The sequence continues at coordinate 14 of JAJCXU010000191.1, read as the reverse complement.
GGAAGCACACCGTT
>JAJCXU010000190.1 GCA_029263275.1 Ilumatobacter sp. | reverse complement strand
TCGGTGGTGTTGACGCTCTGTCCACCCGGCCCGCTGGCGCGGAACACGTCGATATCGAGGTCACGCTCGTCAACGGTGACGTCGACTTCGTCTGCCTCTGGAAGCGCCGTGACCGTGGCCGACGACGTGTGGATGCGACCCTGGCTCTCGGTGACCGGAACGCGTTGGACGCGGTGCGGACCACCTTCGAACTTGAGGTGGCGCCACGCGGTCTCACCTTTCACGACGAACGTGATCTCGTTGAAGCCCCCCATGTCGCTGAGCGTCGAGGAGAGCACCTCGACCTTCCACCCGTGGCCGGCGGCATACGCGACGTACATCTCGTACAGGTCGCGCGCAAAGAGGTTGGCTTCCTCGCCACCTTCCGCTCCTCGAATCTCCATCACGACGTTCTTGCCGTCGTATGGGTCCTTCGGGAGCATCATCTCGCGCAGCTCGTCTTCGAGCGTGGGCAGTTGACCGTCGACATCGTCGATCTCGCCCTGCAGCAACTCACGCTCGTCTCCCGCGGCGTCGGCCAGCATCTCGCGCGCCGCATCCCGATCCGCTGCACGCGCCTGGTGCAGCCGGAACTTCTCGATCACTGGACCAAGATCGTTGTATCGCTTGGACAACGTCCGCAGTTGGACCGGATCAGCCAGCACCTCAGGGTCTGAGAGCTGATGTTCGAGGGTCTCGTATTCGTCAGCGACCTGACGAAGGCGATCGAACATGTCGAGGCGGGCCATGGCCAGATGAGGCTACTGGCAGTGCGGCGCTCCGGGCCGGGGCGCTGGCCGTCGGCGTCAGCTGGTCGAGGTCGGTGCGGGAAGTCCGACAACGGTGACAGGTCGGTGCAGCAAGCCCGCGACCTCGGACACAACCGGGAGCAGGTCGCGTTCGGGCATCACCAGCACGATGGGCTCGTCCCTCATCGACTGCACGTCGGCCACGAATGGCAACACGTCGAGGTCGACGCCGCTGGAGAACACGACACTGACGGCGGTGCCGTCTGCTTGCACGCCCTGAGCGACACACGGAACCGGGTCCTTGAGGTTCGGACGCGGTACCGGCGGCTCTCCCGGCACCAGTTCGGTACAGCCCACGACGGCGGGCGATTGTTCGGCCTGCCACCGCAGGAAGCGCTCCATGCTGAGTCGATTCAGCGGATGTTGAGGTGAGCCAGCGGATCGGTGCATCTCGACGGTGGTGACGATGTCGGCGAGCGCCTCGACGGTCGGAATCTCGCCGTGCAGCATGCTGAAGGCTTCCCGGTCGGCAGCCCCGACCCCCACTTCGAGGCGAACGCCGTCCGCCCCGCCAGGGCCCGACCCAGCTGCTGCCAAGTCGCTCAGCTCACCCAGGAATCCCGTGGTCGGACTGTCGACGACGCGGCACACCTCGAGGCCGCGGACCTCACCGAAGAGCACGCCATGTTCGGTATTGGGCGTCGCCCCCGCTTGCACGATCAGGCTGCGCAGCGCTTCGTGATCGGCAGCGATCGGCAGCGGTGAAGTCAGTGATTCTGGGATTGCCGGTAGCAGCGTTCGGCCGTTGGCAAACCAGACGGTGATCGGCAGCAGGAACGCCTCCGCACGGCGAGCGAGCAGGCCCGTGTCGTGCTCCGCGATGACGTGCAGGTGAGATGCGGACCGTCGGACGGCCCAGACCAGGGCGGTGCCGAGCGAGCGATCGGCGCGACCGTCCACCAGCACCCACGCGGCACCGTCGCGGAGCAGTGCCGCACCGTTCGTGAAGGTCTCCGCCGTGGAGGTGTCGGTGTTCGTGACGTGGTCGCCGAGATGCTCGTCGACCAGCGCAGTGAGCTTGATGGCGAGCAGCTGCGACCGCCGGGACGTCGCGGCTGAATTCGTCGAGTCGTCAGTCACCGAACCGACGCTATCGAGCGCCGGCAACGAGTGGCCGACGCAGTCGTCAGACGTACCAGCCAGTGACGTCGGCGACGAGATCGACCTCGCCCAAGTTGTTGAACAGTTTGATCTTCCCGTCTGCGCCGACCTTGGAAATCAGCAGGTTCGCGAGCGTCTCATTGGCGACCATGTTGATCGCCGATGTGAAGGGCTTGGTCGCGTCGCTGGGATATGCGGTGATGAAGCTGGTGATCGTCGGACCGACTGCGGTGAGATTCATCACGACGGCGCTGGCGTTGGACGGCACACCGCCGCGACCGCGCACTTGCAGATCGACGGTCTGGCCTGGCCCAACCCGCTGCTTCGGTGCGCCGTTCCCGTTGCGCGTGTCGAGGATGCGCGATGGCGATGCGACTTGGAGTCGTGCGCCGCCGTCTCCGTAGAAGCCGACCACGTCAACGACCATGTCGAGATGTCCGGAACTCGTGTAGATCCGGATCTTGCCGTCGCTGCCGACCTTGCACGTCATCAAGTTGGAGATGATGTGTCCGGGCGCGTAGTTCGCATTCGAGGAGCCCGGGCGGGCCTCATCGGTGGAATGCGCTGTCACGTAGCCACCCGAGGACGCACCCGTCGTCGTGACGTTCACGACAACCGAGTCAACTCCCGAAGCCGGGACGCCACCGCGGCCGGTGACCTGTAGATCGATCGAGGTGTCGCCACGCAGGAATCCCGTGGGCATGCCGAGCCCGATCCGCGAGTCGAGCAGGCGATCCGGCACCAACGAGGTCAGGCCGCCGGTCGCGCTCGTCGAGCCGTAGCCGGCGATGTCGATGACGCAGTGGGTGTAGCTGCTGTTGTTGTACAGGACGAACTCGCCCGCCGCGTTCACAGCGGTGACCACATAGTTGCTGCAGTCGCGAATGCTCGTGGGGTTCAGACTGCTGACAGCTCCCGGATCTGTGCCACCGCGGGGATAGATCGTGAAGAACGTGCCGCCGGTCGCCTGCGTCGCGGTGACGTTGACGACGACCGAAGCCACCCCGGTTGCCGGAAGGCCTGGAACTCCAGTGGTCTTGACGACGATCGATTCTCCCGGGCGCAGCTTGCGCTGTGCGGCGCCGAGTCCTTCGCGAGTGTCGACGATGCGATACGGAACGAGTGGGCTGTATCCGGTCACACCGAGAGGCACCGGGGTGCCTGGAGGATTGGTCGGCCCATCCGGAACGGTGCCGCCCGGCGCGGAGGCGAAGAGGCCGAGGTCTTGGGTCGTTCGGTTGAGGATCTCTGCGGAGCCGCCGCCGAGCCAGCCGTCGATCACGCTGCCGTAGTAGTCACGGAAGTCGACGTGATGCGCCATGCGACCCCAACGACCAAGACCGGACAGTGTTGGGCGTTCGCCGTACAGCCCGCCCTTGACGTTCGAGCCAAAGACGAAGTGTGGTGCTGCGGTTCCGTGGTCCGAGCCCGCACCATCATTGGCCTGGCTGGTGCGCCCGAACTCCGAGAAGGTCATGAAGGTGACACGAGTCGACCACGCCGGATCGAGTACTTCATAGAACCGTCGGATCGCCGCGTCGAGC
>JAJCXU010000189.1 GCA_029263275.1 Ilumatobacter sp. | reverse complement strand
GTGTTCGGCTTCTCTTCGTAGCCTGCACGGCATGGTCGCTCATGTTGTCGAACACAGCCCGACCGACGATGCAGGTGTCACCGTCGGCATCACCGGCCAGCAGTGGCGGGCGTCAGTGTCGACCTGGGGGGCGGTCACGCCGTGGGCGGAAGCGCCATTGGCGCCGCTCGACTGGGCGGTTGCAGCAGACGATCGTTGGCACCTGCCTGCCAAGGAGGCGGCGGTCCGACAGCGACGCGTGGACGGGACCCCCGTTGTCGAAACGCGTGTGCGCATTCCTGACGGCGATGCGGTCCACCGTGTGTGGTCCGTTGCCGACCGGGGTGGCCTGACGGTGATCGAGGTCGAGAACGACTCGCCGTTGCCCTTTGCCGTCGCGTTCTTCGGGCGCAGCGTGCTCACCGAACGCGCACCGAGTGACGTGCCGATCCAAGGCATCGACCTTCCCGAAGGTGCTGTCACGCTGCCGATCGCGCATCGCACGTCGATCCGGGTGGCGATCCCTCATGGGTCGTTGCCCGCCGGCGTGGATCCTCACTCGGTCTCGCTCTCCAGCCTGCCCAATGCCACCACGGTTGCTCGCGGCTGGTCAGCGCTGACCGACCGGGCAAGTCGTATCGATCTGCCCGACGTGGGACTCGCTGCAGCGGTCACCGCTGCTCGCTGTGACCTGATGCTCGAGGGCCCCGTCCGGGCTGACGACGACCCGGTCGGATTTGTCCTCGACGTCGGTGAACTGGTGCGCGGCGGAGATGAAGCCGAGCCATGGCTGTTCGAGATCGTTGCGCCGTTGGAGGCTGCTGCGCGCGGCAACGACCCGCAGCTCCCCGCTGCGGTCGACGCTGCCCATCAAATCGCCGTCCGCGCTGGCGACGCTCGTGCCGCGCGCGACATCGCGAAGCTGGGGGAGCGCGTCATGAAGCGGGTCTCCGCTCCCGAATTACGTCCGTTCGCCGAGCTCGAGCGCGGGCCGTCAGCGGGACGCTTCGTGTCATCGGTCGAACGTCGCCTCGTGTCCGGCGGCGACGTGCTGCCGATGGGCTTGCCATCGTCGTGGCTGGGAGCCAACTTCGAGTTGCACGGCCTGCCGACATCGGCGACGTCGACGGTGTCGATCGCTGTCCGTTGGCACGGCGACCGCCCCGCAGTGCTCTGGGAGCAGTCCGGTGATCTGCAACAGCTGACGGCGACATCGGTTGATCCGGCGTGGTCGGTCGACAGCCGCACGGGTGAAGGCCTCTGGGCGGCACCGCGCGGTGCCCGTGCTTCGAGCTTGGCCGTGTCGGCGAGCACGCCAACGCCGGAAGCGGCGATCGCGACTTCGCAGGCGGCCCCAACGTCCCCTCCTGCATGGGAGGCAACCACGGACGCAGCGCCAGGCACACCAGACGCGCAGCCTGTCACCGACCCAGACTCGACAAGCTTCTCGTAGTCGACAAGACTCTGACGGCGGGCAACAGGCGGGCCCGTCACAGCTCAACGGCGATCGAGCGCACATCTGCGGAGGTGGGCACTCGGTACTGCCCGACCACGGCGCCTGCTCAGCGTGGACGAGCACGAACAAGCGGGACACCATGGCGGGTCGACGGACGACAACAACCAGGACGAGCATGATGCTTCGTCACGTCACTGGTGCGTGCCGTCATCTCATCTTCTGCGCCCTCGCCGCAGCGTTGTTGGCCACGCCGATTGCGGTGCTGGCCCCGGCGGGGAGCGTCGATGCCGCAGCAACGATCTATGTCGCCCCTTGGGGCACTGATGGTGCGGCAGGAACGATCGGGCAGCCGGTCAAGACCGTAAGCCACGCTGTCTGGCTGGCTCGTTCTGGCGACGCAGTCGTCTTGCGTGGCGGCACGTATCGCGAGAACGTGCAGATCTACGGCAAGGCAGTCGCGATCTCCTCCGCGGTGGGCGAGCGGGCAGTCTTCGACGGCACCAAGACGCTCACCGGTTGGCAACGCAGCGGAAATGATTGGTTCGTCGATGGATGGACTCGTCAGTTCCCGGCTCAGCGTCGCGCTCCCGTTGCATCCGCACACCCGATTGCCGGCTATCCCGATCAGGTGTTCATCAACGGGCGTCCGCTCGACCAAGTGCTGCAGCGCAGCGCGGTGGGCCCCGGGACCTTCTTCCACGACACCGCTCGCGACCGTATCTATGTCGGCGATGACGTTCGGGCTGAGCGCGTGGAGGCGTCGTCGATCGGCTGGGCGCTGTACTTCAACCATGCCGACGGCTCGAGCTTGAGCGACGTCACTGTTCGACGGTTCGCCACGCCTTCACCACAGCTCGCAGCCATCCGGATACATTCCGACAATGTCACCGTCTCCGGCGTCACGAGCGAGCTCAACGCCGCCGCCGGAATCTCCGCAATGGGTGATCGCATCGTCATCAGCGACAGCCGCTTCAGCGACAACGGCTACCTCGGCGTGCACGCCCACCTGGCCACCACATTGGTGGTCCAAGACTCCACAATCGTTGGCAACAACAAGGCCGGGTTCGATTCGAACCACTCGGCCGGTGGCCTGAAGGTCACCACGTCGTCAGGCGTCACGGTCCGGAACAACGAGGTCTCCCGCAACGCTGGACCAGGCATCTGGACAGACCTGTCGGTGGATTCGTCCACCATTTCCTACAACCGGGTCGAGCAGAACGGCCGCTCGGGGATTGAGCTCGAATTGTCGAGCAATCTCAGCGTGGTCAGCAACGTGGTGCTCGACAACGGCGAAGCGGGTATCTGGGTGCTCGAGTCGACCGACGTGGAGCTGGCCCACAACGGCATCTACGGCAACCTGCGCGAAGTACGCGTGCTCGAAGGCCCGCGGCGGCAGATCTCCAACGTCTCGATCTTCAACAATGTGCTCGGCAACAGCAGCGGCGGCCGAGCATTGATCCAGGTCGACGACTGGACTCACCAGCGAAGTGCGTCGGACATGGGGGTTCGCCTCGCTGACAACGCCTATTGGTTGCCGGAACAGTCTCCGGTCGCCGCAATTTCGGAGTGGGGCGATTGGCCACGGCGCAACTACCTCAATGGGTCGATCGACGAACACCGGTCGGTGTCTGGAAACGACGGTTCGAGCGTCGTCAGCACTGCTGCCACCAATCCATATTGGGCCGACCCCACGGCACCTGGCTATCGAGCAACGGACTCGACGCTCCGAGGCGTGGCGGTGACCGGCTGGATGGCTGCTGAGCTGGGCGTCCCATCTGGTTCTCAGCTGCTCCTCGGCCCGGTCGCCTGGACTCACCGCACTGAGCCCCCTCGCACTGAGCCGGTCGCAGCACCGCGTCTTGCCC
>JAJCXU010000188.1 GCA_029263275.1 Ilumatobacter sp. | reverse complement strand
CGAGTCGATGAAGGCGAACGGGACCGTTTCGATCGCACGCCCGTTGCCAATCGCCGCATACAGCCAGTCTGAATCGAAGGCGAAGCCGTAGGTGGACGGTGCTGTCAAGATGTCGCCCAACGCTGCCGCGGAATACAGCTTGAACGCAGCCTGAGTGTCTCGCAACCCTTGGCCAAACAGTGCCCGGCCTGCCATGCGTTGCATGTGACGCAGCACCACGATCCCGGGTCCCCACCGGGCCTCGGCCTTGACCAACACTGCGTCCGGATGCTTGCGGTCGCCGATGACAACGTCCGCGCCGGCGCGGAATCGTTCGAGAAGCAGGCCAGCCTGGGCCAGGTTGACCGAGTTGTCGGCATCGGTCATCACGATGGCATCGCACCCAGCAGCCAGGGCCTCAGCAGCCCCGTAGACAATCGCACCGCCCTTGCGCGAGTCATCGGTGTGAGACAGGTTGGCCAACGGGCCAGAGTTCGCCGGGATCGCGTCCGACAACCGCAGCACGTGGACACGGGCTCCCTGCTCATGGCAGTCCGCACGTTCCTGAGCGGTCGCGGCGCTGTCCTCGGGGTCACCGTCGTCGACTGCGTAGACGTGCCAATCCACGGATGTCCCTGAGAAGAGCCACGACAGCTGGTCAAGCTTGGTGTGCAGGGCGTCTTCGCCCGTTGGATTGCTTTCATCGCGCGGGCGCATCCGTCGCTGTTCACCCCACATGGCGAACACGAATGCCACTCGACCCGACCAATCGAGGCTCCGAATGGACATGCGCGAGCGGGCCAAGATGACCGCCAGGCGAAGGTCCAATGGCTCGGTGGAGTCGCCGGCGGTTCGACTCAGCGATTCCACGCTCGGGTCGGCGGCGATGAGGGCGTCGGCGAGGGCTCGCACTCGCCGATGGTCGGCCGGGCTGGCCAGGTCGAAGTCGCCCGTTGACAGACTCGTGTCCCATGCAGTGCTCATCGCGCGAACAATACTGCTAGCTCACGCGGGTCTTTGTGACTCGGGCACTTCCGCCCGATGGCCTCAACGAATACCTCCACGCGGCCTGGGCGTGCACGGCACCCTGAGATACATCAGCGACCATCGCAGACGAATGAGACGACGGCTGCCTCGAATTCGTCGCGGCTGGACTCGACCTCGTCCTCGGGGCCCTGGACTGCGAGTCGGCACCGTACATCGTTGCGGTCGACGGAAACACTCAGCCAGGTTTCGACCGGGGCACCCGGAAACTCGGCGCGGTACTCGATCCGCCGACCTTTGCCACCTCCGAACGACTCCGTGCTGTCCGCGACCAGTTCAAGGTGATCGAGTGCGATCGGCCCATCGCCACCGACCGAGTCGAGCGGTGAACATCTGGCTTCGACCACAACGCCGTTCGGCACCGCGAAGTCGACACCCAGCGCATTGTCGTCCGTGGCCCGCCAGCCGGGAGCCGGGCGCATCCGGAAACAACCGTCGTCACGAAGATAGTCGTCCGGTGACGGCGCGGAAGCCGAGTTGGATGTGTCGGAATCTGCGCTGTCGGATGTTGTCTGACATGACGCAAGGACGACAACCACCAGCAGGGTCGCCGTCAACCTCGACGGTCTACGGCGATGTGTCTCATGTCTACGCACGCGGAGAACGTAGCGCGGACTGAACTGGGATGACCGCAGCATCCTGAACTTGGACGGCTGTCCGGATCGCCGAAAACGACGAAAGTCCCGATCAGAGCAAATGACCTCTGACCAGGACTTTCTACGGTCGGGCTGACAGGATTTGAACCTGCGACCCCTTGTCCCCCAGGGGCTCCGGAAGGCCACAAAAGACCTGGTAGAATGGCATCGTACCAGCGTGGGGGTTCTTCGGGGGTTCTCCATTGTGCGCTGAAGTTCGTCGAAATTCGTGTGGAAGAACCCCCCGAAGAACCCCCGACCTCGTTCAGGAGGGCTGATGCCACGAACAGACCGAGATCGTGCTCCCGGGGAGGGCACGCTGTACGAAGAGAATTCACGCAACCGATGGGTTGGTGCTGTGGTCATCGACGGCAAGCGCCGCAAGGTGACCGCCAAGACCAAGACCGAAGCGCGCCAGAAGCTGAATGCGCTGACGAGATCGCGCGACAACGGCGAGCAGGTCGGCGATGGCAACACGACAGTCGCTCAGCTCGTCGACAAGTGGATGGCCCGAGACGTCGCCAGCAGATCAATCGCTCCGTCGACCCTCGACACCTATCGCTGGTCGACCCGCACCATCAACGCCGGCCTTGGCAAGCGCCGCGTGCGCGAACTGACGACCGACGACATCGAGAACTGGCTCGACAAGATGTCGGAGGCCGGACTTGCCCGTTCGAGTCTGAAGAAGTTCCGGTCGACGCTCCGCCAAGCGCTCGAGTTCGGCGAACGCCGAGGTGTCGTCAAACGCAATGCTGCCAGCATCGCCAAGCTCACCCCCGGAGCGCGGGCGACAGCGGAGAGGACGGCGCTCACCCCCGATCAGCTCCGTACGTTCTTGACCGTGTGCTCGAATGAGCGGCTCGGCGCCATGTTCGCGATTCAGGCCACGGTCGGTCTCCGTCCGGGAGAGGCATCAGGGCTGTGCTGGGATGCTGTTGATCTCGAATCGGGCACGATCACAATTCGGACGGCGGTACGTAACGAGGGGAACACGGCAGTGCTCGTCGACCGACTCAAGACACGGCGAGCCCACCGAGCGGTCGTGCTCCCTGCTGAGGTGGTACGGATGCTCGCCGAGCACCGTCGTCGGCAGAATGTCGAGCGGCTCGCGTCGGACAGCTGGGCGGATAGGAGGCTGGTCTTCGCCACCCGTGCCGGCACTCCCCTGTCGGCAAGCAACGTTCGCCGCGAACTCGATCGGGTCACGTCGGAGGCTGACCTGCCCAGCGTGACGCCCAACGAACTGCGCCACACAGCAGCGTCGAATCTCTCGGCAGCCGGTGTGCCCATCGAGCAGATTGCTGATGTTCTCGGACACACCGACACGGCGATGTTGATGGAGGTTTACCGCCACGCCGTCCGGCCGTCGATCGACGCGGCGGCTTCTGCAATGGATCGC
>JAJCXU010000187.1 GCA_029263275.1 Ilumatobacter sp. | reverse complement strand
CGATGTTGTTCGACCCCATCACCACTCGCGTCCATTTCTGAGCGAGGTAATTCACTTCGTTGGTGGCTTTCGAGCACGAGAACATGCCGAATGCGTTGAGATTGCCATGCCCAATGGCGTCGCGTGCACGACCGAATCCCTCGGCGGCGCGATCGAGAGCTTCGTCCCAACTTGCCGGTCGCAGCTCACCATCGTCACGGACATATGGCGTGGTGAGACGAGGTAAACCGAGGCCGTCCTTCGGGTCTGCGGTCATCTGCTGCTGTCCCCGACGAAGCTTCATTGCCGGCATGATACGTCGTCCCCCGGGGCCCGTTCCACAGACGTGGAGCGAATTCGTCCGACATCATGAAGCTGTTCCACATCGCAGCACTCCGTTGGCTCAGGCATCGTCCCGAACCCAAGGTTCAGACATCCGAACTGACAGCATCAAATGTACGAAACATCCGGGAAAGGGCCCGACCGGTGCCTCCTCGTTCGCTATCATGCCTGTTCGTGGAGGAGAGCGGATTCGACATGCCCTTGCGGCCCGACGAGCCCGCGTGGAAGTCCAAGCCCGTCGCTCAACGTCGGCGTGAATTCGCGCTCGGCGTTGCCAGCGCGGCGGTCCTCGGTGCTGCCACCGTCGGAGCACTCGTCGCGGGCGGCGGCCCAGCCAGCTCCGCACTCGCGGCCAGCGCGGTCGAATCAGCGCCGGCACCGACCACCACCATTGCTCCGTTCGAGGTCGAGTTCGAACTGACGGGTCTGGGCGATGAGAGTGTCGAAGTCAACGGAGAGCCCGAGCGGGCCGACGGCGGCTGCACGATCGGCGCACTGTCACTCCGCCTCGGCGCCACCGGCGAAGGCGTCGAATGTCTGCAAGATGCGCTCCGAGTCGAGGGCCATTTCAACGGCACGATCGACGGCAACTTTGCCGATTCCACGCTGCGCGCCGCAATGGACTACCAAACCGCTCACGACCTGTTCGTCGATGGCGTCGTCGGTCGCGAGACCGCACTCGCCCTCGAGATCTGGCCCGACGAAGAGTCCCTGGTCACCCGCACGCCGCCGCCCGCACCCGGAGCGAAAGACCTCTGGGGTGTCGAGCTGTCTCCCGTGGCAACGGCCGGAGACGACGCACCACCGTTGCCCGAGAACTCTGGCTCCGGTCGACGCGTGGTCTACGACCGGGCCGGACAGCGCGTGTGGGCAGTCCGTGACGACGGCGTCATCATCCGTTCATGGCTGGTTTCCGGCTCGACCTACGCCAACGAGGTTCCCGGAACGCACGAGGTGTACAGCCGCTCCGACATGTCGACGGCATGGAACGGCAAGGCGTGGCTTCCGCAGATGATTCGCTGGCTCAAGACCGAGCGCGGCGCCATCGGGTTCCACGCGATTCCGCTGCACGTCGAAGACGATTCGCCGTATCAGGGCAGCGACGAACTCGGTACTCGGCTGTCCGGCGGTTGCCAGCGTCAGCACAACCTCGACGCTGCATTCATGTGGGAGTTCGCCACCCTCGGCACTCCCGTCATCGTCACCTGACCACGCCCGCGCTGCCCGGCGTCTTCGTGTGTTTGACTGACCGGGTGTACGAGGCCACGCCCGGTTGCGCTAGCTCACTCTTCGGTGCCGCGGCTGAAGACGACGTTGAGTTCTGCCGTGTCCAGGATCTGTCCCTCCATCGCGTCGAGCAACACCTGGCGGGTCACTGCCGAGGGGTCGGAGAGCTCGGGCTGCGCCGAGAGCGCATAGACGGTGAACGTGTAGACCTTCTCGCCTGGCCCCTTCGAGCAGGGCGGTGCGTACTCGTTCTGCTCATTGACGCTGTTGGTTCCAATGTCTCCAGGGACATCAGCGTTCGTGTCGAGCGACGTTACGTCGGCGGGAATGTTCCAGAGTTCCCAGTACCAGTGGGTGTCACCAGGGCCGGGCACGTGATGCATCACGACCGCATAGCCAACGGTGTCAGCCGGCGCTCCAGACCATTCCAACGGCGGTGTTGCGGAGCTGCCGTCACACGTGTACTCGACCGGCAGCGAACCGCCCTCGACCATCGCTGAGCTCGTGTCGGCAATCGGTGCGTCAACGAAGGAGACAACCCACGCGAATTGCACACTCCATGTGAGGACATGGTCTGCCCGACAGCGCTTGTGCTCACACGAAGCGCGGTCGGCGCGACGTCGAGTCAGCCTTCGGGGTACAGCTTGGGCATTTGCGGGCTCCACACGACGTCGGCACCCTCGTGGCCCGTTCGGATCAGCCAGATCGTTGCGAGCACGGCCAGCAGCGTTGCGAGCGCGCTCAGCACGTAGCTGACGTACGGGTTGGCGGACGCAACGACGTCGCCGCCCTCCTCGGCTGCGGTCGCTGCACGGCGTCGACGGAATTCCCAGACCGTCAGCGCCAGCGTCACCAAGAGCCACGCCAGCGTCATGAAGAAGGTCATGTCGGCGAGACTCACGTGTTGCTCGAGGTCCTTCGCACCTTCGCCATACGCAGAGTCGTATGCCTCGCTGAGTGCCTCGCCCGACTCCTTTGCCCCGAACAGAAGCACCGTGACCACGAAGATGCCGATGAGCGGGAACCACCCAGCACGCTGACGCCAGTCCGGCTTGATGGCCAGCACGATGGTGGCGATTGCAGCAATGGGCAGCAGCACGATCGGTGCATGAATGAGCAGCGGGTGCGCGGGCAGGTCGAACAGTTGGTCGAACACCAGCGCATCGTAGAACAGGCCCGTCGCAGAACGCGAGCCTCTGACTCAGTCGCGGCGCATCGAAGTCACGGCATCGAGGTCACTACCCGGCGAGACCGTCACGAGGTAGCGATCGACGCCCGCATCGACGAGATCATCCGGCACGACGCCGAGCGCGGTGCCTGGTTCGCGCACGTCGAGCACGCTGACTTCAAAGCCGACAGGAAGATCGATGGAACGCAACCGTTCGAGCTGTTCGTGCAACCGATTGGTCCTCCGGATGTTGACTCCGTCGGCAAGTTGGATCGCCACTTCGATGGTCGACCATGCAGAGGCGCCGACGATCAGGCGCGGCATGGCAGCCTCGTCCACGATCGCCGACAACCCACTGAAGCCGACGGCTACAGATGGGTTCGCTGGCACTCGCGCCCAGATGTCGCTCAATGATTGGATGGACTCGCGGAGCAGATCGACTCGGGCGTCGACCGAAAGGAGTTGCTTGCCGATCATCTCGTGTTCGGAGGCGAACCGCGACCCCGCAGCTGCGCCAGACCCGACACCGAGCCGAACTCGCCCAGGCGCCAGCGACTGGACCGAGTTGATCGCGCTCGCGAGTTGCACCGGGTGCCGATTGGTCACGTTGGCAACGAGGACACCGATATCGACCCGTTCGGTCATGGCCCCGATCGCGCCCAGGCACACAAACGGGTCACGTGACCACGGCGCACCGACCATCTCGCCGCTGAAGTGGTCGGTGATCCACACCGTGCCGACATCAGCCGCGTCCGCTGCCTGAGCAATGGCGACGATGTCGCGCAGCTCGGCGCCGAACGGGTTCAGTACGAGGTCGGTGTGCATCGGGCCGACAGTAGGTTGAACCTCGATGACGATCCCACTCAACGCGCCGGTCGACGTCGACGGATATCTCGAATGGATCGGGTACGGCGGCACGCCGACGGTGGACCTGGCGACGCTGACCGAGCTGCAGCAACTTCACATGACGGCCGTCCCGTTCGAGAACCTGGACATCGCGCTGGGCGACGGCGTCGCACTTGATGCCGACACATCCATCGACAAGATCGTGGAACAGGGCCGAGGCGGATGGTGCTTCGAGGTGAACGGCGCATTCGCGGCGCTCCTCGAAGCCCTTGGCTTCGACGTCAAGCTCCTGGGCGCCGCCGTCCTACTCGGCGGTCCGAGTCGCGTGATCGAGCACCTCGCACTCGAGGTGCAGGTCGACCAGCCCTACCTCGTCGACGTCGGGTTCGGCGAGTGCTTCACCCGACCATTGACCCTCAACCAGCCCGGACGCCAAGACGGCGGTAACGCCGCGTACGAGTTCATCGCCAGCCCGGAGGGCACGACGTTGGCACGACTGGATGAGACCGAAAATGTCGCAGTGCCGGTTGCGCAGTATCGCTTCAAACGAGTGGCCCACGCCTTGGGCGACTTCGCTCCGGCGTCTGCATCGATGCAGGTCGACCCGGAGAAGAACTGGCACAAGCGTCCGTTCGCAACCCGCCTTCTCGACCGCGGCCCAGATCGAGTGACGCTCACCTCCAACCGGCTCAAGATCGTCCGAGATGGCGTGCCCACGGAGACCCCGGTCGCCGTGGGCGAGTGGGCTGCGAAGCTGTACGACTGGTTCGGGATCCGCCTCGATGATGCCGCCGAGCAGGCGCTCAGCCAGCAAGCCAGATCAACACGGCCTTGACCCGCCGGTGCACATCGTCCTCCTCAGAGAGACCGAGCTTCGAGAAGATGCCACTGATGTGCTTCGCCACCGCCTTGTCGCCGAGCACGAGCCGTTCCGCGATCGCTGCGTTGTTCATGCCTTCAGCAATCAGGCCGAGCACTTCGGACTCGCGCGGCGTGAGCCGCGACAGGTCGGTCGACCGTTTGGAGCCAGCGGCGACGAGCACCTCGACCACCTTCGGGTCAACCGCTGACTCGCCACGCCCGACAGCGTGGATGGCCCGCTCGAACTCCTCGATGTCGGCGACTCGTTCCTTGAGGAGATAGCCGAGCCCTTCGGACCCTTCCTCGAACAGCATCATCACGTACTCGGGTTCGACGTACTGGCTGAGCACCAACACCCCCATCTCTGGGAACCGGCGACGGAAGTCGAGCGCCGCGGTGATGCCTTCGTCGGACATCGTGGGAGGCATCTGAATATCGGTCAGGACGACGTCGGGTCGATGCAGGTCGACCGCAGCGCGCAACTCGTCGGCATCGCCGCACTCCGCGACCAAGCTGAATCCGGGGAGCGCATCCAACATCGCTCGCACCCCCGTACGAATGAAGACATTGTCATCGGCAAGCACCACGCGCAGTTCGCTCATCACGCCACCTCGGCAGATTCTGTTTGGTTCGATGTCATCGGAGGGACGCCACCTGTCCGAGAGGCACACTGAATTCGACGGTGGTGCCCGTCCCCGCCGTCGAGCTGATCACAAAGTCTCCTCCGGCCGCGCCCACCCGGTCAGCCATGTTCTGGAGCCCTCGGCCGAGGCTGCCAGCGGCCCGATCGAAACCTGGTCCGTCGTCGACGACGCTGCCCTGAAGTCTGACACCGTCTGCGATGATCGCGATCGCGACACTCACGTCGGCACCGCCATGTTTCACCGCATTCTGCAGTGCTTCGAGACAGCAGAAGTAGATGGCCGCTTCGATGTCAGGCTCGGCACGCGGCAGATCAGCCGCGTTCACACTGACTGTGGCCGGGCTTCGCCGAGCTACCGAGTTCAACGCTCGCTCCAAGCCACTCGCGGTCAACAACGGTGGGTAGATCCCGTGTGCAAGGTCGCGTAGGTCACCAATTGCCGCTTCGAGTTCGTCTGCCAAGACGCTCACCGTCGACGGCTCGTTCGACGGCTCCGCGGCAGCATCGACGCGGCTGGCCAGTCGCAGCTGCACGAGCACGGCGACGAGGCGCTGTTGTGCCCCGTCGTGGAGATCCCGCTCGATACGGCTCCGCTCGGCGTCCGCAGCACCGACAAGGCGTCGGCGCGATGACCGCAGCTCTGCCTCCGAAGCACGCAGGAGCGCATTCGACTCGAGCACCTCGCCGAAGGTCAGGGCCTGCTGCTGATTCGATCGCCACAGAATGATGCTCAGCGGGATGAAATGCACCGTCAGAATGATCGCGCTCAACCATTGCCAGATCCAGGGCTCCACCTCCGCGTCGAGCGCGAGCACGTTGGTCGTGTATCCCAAGACCGCGACCACGAACGCGACGGCGACGGACGCAACGATCATCGGCACGAAACGCCTGCTGTCCAGATTCGTCGAGCCCAACGCAATCGGCATGATCAAGTTGACGATCACGATCGGCAACGCGATGGGCAGCACGAAGGCGAGAGCAATCGAGATCACCCATTTGCCGATCATGAACAGCACGACCGCACGCTCGACCTCGCCGCGGTCGATCGCTGGGAGTGCCCGAGATCGAAGCGC
>JAJCXU010000186.1 GCA_029263275.1 Ilumatobacter sp. | reverse complement strand
TGGACCGGTGTCGATCGAGGTCGCAGATGTCATGCACTTGCTGCTTGCGCCGATAGGAAGGCGCCGGGTACTGCTTCGTCCCGTCGCCCAACGCATTCGTGCTGCGATGTTCGCTCTGGCACTGCCCGCCGGCATCCTCGGTCAATTCGTTGCTCGCGAGGTCGAAGGGTCGCGTGCGGCCTGGGCCACCGCTGGTGCTGCCTTCGGTGCCCTGACGGGCGCAGCGTTCGTGTCCAGCGCAGTGATCAGCCACGCAGTTCGTATCCCACGATGGGGCGCAACCATCATCGCCGGAGGGCTGCTCGCCTGGCAGGCCGAGGCCGCATGGGCGACCTGGACCGATGCCGACGGCGCACTCCGCGCTGGCCCTGCGAACCTCGCTGGCAGCCTGGCGTTCTGGGGCATCCGGCAGCGCCCGATCGATGTGGTGGCGATCGTCGTCGCGGTCGTCGCGGTCGGGGCCGCCCTGGCGCTTGGCGGACGCCTCCGCATCGAACCCCTCGTGCGGCGCGGCCAGCTGGTCACTCAGCTGCGGTTCGCTGCGACCGTGCAGGACCTGCGCACGGTCGTGCTGCTCCGGCGGCAGCTTCGTGCGGAAACGTTGCGATCAACGCCGTGGGGCGGACGCCCACGCGTCGCGCTTCGCGACCGAAACGCTGCGAGCACCGGCGAGGGATCGCTGCGGACCATGATCTGGCGGCGTGGCTTCCGATCGCTGCGTCGTCTCCCCGCGGCACGGATCGGACGCATCGTCAGCCTCGCCGTTGGCGCCGGCGTGTGCGGTTCGCTCGCCGCCAGTTCCTCACTGCTGTTCCTGATCGGGCTACTCGCAGCACTGTTCCTGCTCGGCCTGGAGTCGATCGAGCCCTTGTCGCAAGAAATCGACCGACCCGACGTCACCGACAGCCTGCCCATCGACCGCGGAACGCTCTACGCCCACCACCTCGTCGCACCAGCGACCCTGCTCGCCTACGCGGGAATCATCGCCGCACTTGCCGCATCCGCAATCCGACCCAGCCACGCCGTCGCTGCGTTCGCGATCGCACTGCCGACCGTGTGGGCGGGCGCGCTTGGTCCGGTTGTCACGGCCGTCCTCGACGCATCCACACCCCTCTCGATCGCCGACACCACCCTGCTGGGCGCTCCACGGGACAACGAGGTGTCACTCGTCCCGCCGGAGTTCGCTGGCTTCAGCAATGCGATCTCCACCCTCCTGCCCATCATCATCAGCGCGCTCGGCGTCTTGCCGTTACTCGCGATGCGCGCCGACCCGACCGCTGCCACCGCTGCACGGGTCACTCTCGCGACCGCACTCATCCTCGCCGCTGCGGTCACATGGATTCGCCGACGCGATCGATGGGGCGTCAAGATCCGGGCGTTCTTCAAAGAGGGTCTCGAGCAGAAGGCAGCAGCAAGTTCATGACCTCAGCACCCCAATCCGAACCGACCGATGGCGCGGTGATCAGCGCAACCGCGCTCACCAAGGAATACGGCGACGCCGCGGCGCTTGCGCCCATCGACGTCGACATCGCCACGGGCGAACGGATCACGCTCATCGGCCACAACGGCAGCGGCAAGACCACGCTCATCCGGATGCTGGCCGGACTACTCGAACCAACAGACGGCACGGCCCTCGTCGGCGGACACCCGCTCGGTTCGATCGAGGCCCGCGCCGCGCTCTCGTACCTCTCTGACGAGCCCGTGTTCTACGACGACCTGAGCGTCTGGGAACACCTCGAATACATCGCCCGGCTCCACGGAACCGAAGAATGGGAACAGCACGCCGTCGATCTGCTCGATGCCGTCGGGATCGTCGAACGAGCAGATGACCTGCCCGCGACGTTCAGCCGAGGACTCAAGCAGAAGGCGGCCATCGCGATGGCGTTCGTTCGTCCGTTCGACGTCATGGTCGTCGATGAACCGTTCGTCGGGCTCGATCGAACCGGTCGGACCGCACTTCTCGAACTCTTCCGCTCAGCACACGCCGATGGGGCGGCCCTGCTCGTGGCGACCCATGAGCTGAGCAGCGTGGCCGACAGCGAACGCGTGATTGCCCTGAGCGGCGGTGTTGTCACGTTTGATGGCCCTGCGAGCGAGGCAGATGTCAATGCCTTGACAGAAGGATTGCATCCGGACGGCGGTTGACCGAATTTCTTCGATTCAGCATCGATGCATCACTCGCGCGGACTCTGGTGGTCTACGCTTGCTTCATGCAGGAGTTTTCATCGGTTACCGCCTCGTCCTATGACGCAGAATCCCTCGCGCCACTGCTCTCTGAAAAGGCAGCGGAAGGCTGGGACGTCATTTCAATCGTCGCTGCTGGCACGAACATCGTCGCCTACCTCAGTCGCAGCGCTGACGCGGAATCGACCGACGAGGACGACGCCGTCGCCGTTCCCGGCGTCGCTGCTGCAGCGATTGCCACTGCTGGCGCCGCCGCTGACGAAGAAACTGCTGATGAAGCACCGGCCGACGAGCCCGCTGAGGAACCAGCAGCTGAAGAAGCACCGGTCGTCGCTGCTGCACCGAGCCTTCCTGGCGGCGACGCACCGTACGTGCCGGCTGAGACAGCCATCACCGCGGAGGCACCCGCCGAGGTTGCCGACGTCGCCGAATCGGTCGACGAAGTTGCTGCCACCGCCGCCGCAGCTGCCGATGAGCCGGCCGGCTGGGCCGCCGCACCCGACAACGATCTCGCCGATCTC
>JAJCXU010000185.1 GCA_029263275.1 Ilumatobacter sp. | reverse complement strand
CCGGGTCAGCTGCTCGCCACGTATGCAGATCGTTTCGGTCGAGTCCGGGTCATGGTCATCACCGACATCGCACGCGCGGTGTTGTTCGCGGCGATGCTGATTCCCCAGCCGACTTGGACCCTCTTGGTCCTCGCGTTCCTCGCTGGGCTCGCGGTGCCGCCATACGCGGGCGCACGGGCGGCAACCATGGTCGAGGTCATCGATGCCGACCTGTATCCGAGTTCGTTGGCGCTCAGCGGCGTGTTCTCACAGATCGAGGTGTTGGCCGGCTACGCCGGTGGTGGCCTCGTCGTCGCACTGATCGGTGCCGAAACCGCCTTGGCGGTCAATGCCACGACGTTCCTGCTCTCCGCGCTCTTTCTGCGCAGCTTGCGTTCCACGGCTGCCGCCGACGGCCACCACGATGCGCAGGTCGGGTTGGGCGGACTGAAGGCCGGCATATCGGTCTGGCGCTCTGACCCGGTGTGCTTGCGCGCACTGATCTTGTTCGTCGGCGTCTCGATGTTCATGATCTTGCCCGAGGTGCTCGTGGTGCCGTTCACTGACGAGATCGATGTGTCTGACGCCTACATCGGGGCCTTCGCCGCCCTGGTGGCCGTCGGCTCGATCATCGGGATGGTGTTGATGCCGTCGGCTGCGGATCACGTGGCCCTGCTCCGCGTGGCGGCCGGGCGTGCCGGGCTGCTCGCTGCCGGGACCGCCGCACTGTTCTTGATCGGCACCGTGCCCGCCATCGCCGGAGCGGCGTTCATGATGTCCGGCGCAGTCGACGCAATCGCTGTGCCCACCAATCAGGTCGTCGGCGAGCGACTTCCCACTGTGGGACGGTCTGCAGCGATGTCGGTGGCCGGAGGCGCCCAGTACGTGGGCCAGATCGTGGCCATCACTGCTGCAGGTGTCTCCGCGACGGTGACGTCAGCACGCATTCCGTTGACCATCGGCATGGTTGCCGCCGGGCTCGTCTGCGTCTGGGCCTTGGTCCAGCCGCTCTCAGACCCCCGGCAGCAGTCCGCCTAAACCTGAGCCCAGACGCGGACGAAGACCACACTGCGTGTGGCCTTCGTCAAGTGTTCTCGTTCTGCTGATCAGGACCAGCGAGTTCCGCGCTTGCGCATGTTGTGTGCCTCCCCTCAACCTCAAGGTTGTGTCAGTTCTTCAAGACACTGTTAAGGATAGAGGAGAATCAAGGATTCATCAAGTTCGACGAAAAGATGTCAACCCCAACGACGATTGATCAAGGAGACGGCGACCGACGCCAGATGGCTCGCGGGGAGGTCCGCAACGATCGGCGCGATGTCGTCAAAGTGGTCAAGGTCACGCACCGTCGCCAGAATGTCGACGTTGCGCTGTAAGGCCCTGAGGCGCTCCAACTGGTCTGCGCCCGTGTGCGCCGTGCTCATCGGTACGCCGGTGAAGACGGCACGGTCAACGTTTGCGAGGCCGATCCCCCAGTACCCACCGTCGTGTGTCATACCGATCGCGTCTCGGCCCGCACGCAGCGCCTCGAAGGCCGCGTCGAAGTGCGGTCCGGCTGAGGGCGTGTCCATCCCGACGATCAATCCAGGTCCGAGCAGCTCGAAACCGTGCGCCAACCGCTCCCCCAGCCCGTCACCGTCCTGGTGGTGCGTCTCGAAGCCCTCGGGGATCCAGTTGCCGGCCGCACCCTCGATCAGCGCAACGGCCCGGACATCGTCATGTCGATCGACACACGACCGTGCGGCTTCGAACGTGTCGTGGAGACACGCCGCAGCGATCTGCGCTGCCTGTTCGTGTGACAACGGCGGAACGAGCCGGGTCTTCACACGCCCCGCAATCGGCTGCTTCGCGATGATGGTGAGGTGAAACTGGCTCACTTGATCTCGCGCAGGATCCGGCCCATGTCCTTCACCGCTCGGACCGTGCCACCAACCGTGCCGGTGACTTTGGATCGGCCCGATCGTTCGGTGTACGCGACGGGCACGTTCCGGACACGGAGTCCGGCGTGCACGGCACGGAGCACCATCTCGAGTGGCCAGCCCGAACGCCGGTCGGTCATTGCCAAGTCGAGCAGCACCTCGCGTCGGATCGCACGCATCGGGCCCAGGTCGTCGAGGCGCAGTCGTGTCCGCCGCCGGACTTCGAGCGCCAGCGCCTTGTTCGCGAGTCGAGCGTGTGGCGGCCACGCGCCACGTTCAGCGACGCGGCTGCCGATCACCAGGTCGGCATCGCCATGTTCGACGTAGGCCACCACGATCGGCAGTGCCAGTGGGTCGAGCGAGGCATCGCAGTCCATGAAACAGACGATGTCGCTCGTCGCTGCATGCAGACCCGCCCAGCATGCTGCGCCGAACCCCTTCTGTTCTTCGTGCACAACGTGGGCGCCGAGTTCTCGTGCCAATTCGGCCGTCCGATCGGTCGAACCGTTGTCGACCACGATCGGCCGATAGCCAGCGGGCATCCTCGACAGCACCCACGGGATGGCCGCGGCCTCGTTGAGCGCAGGGAGAATCACGTCGGGCACACGCCGGAGGCTACGTGTTCGCGAGACTCCAGACATGGGACATGACCAGACCACCACCGCAGCCGACGGCACAACCCTCGCGTGGAGCAGCCGGGGTTCAGGATCTCCCGTGCTCCTCGTGCATGGCATCACCGAATCAGCGGCATCGTTCGATCCAGTCACCGACCGGCTCGCAGCCGACCACCAGGTGATCACGATGGATCTGCGCGGTCACGGAGAGTCCGGCAACGCCGCCACCTACGACCTCGGCGCGATGGCCGGTGACGTGATCGCCGTCGCCCAGGCTGCCGCCGTCTCGTCGCCGCACCTGGTCGGCCATTCTCTCGGTGGTGTTGTGGTCTCCGCCGCTGGCGCTGCGTTCGACGTGGCGTCGGTGACCGATGTCGACCAGTCGCTACAACTCGGCAGCTTCAAAGACATGCTCATGCCAGCCGAGCCCATGTTGCGCGATCCCGACCAGTACCACTTGGTCCTCGGCGCCATGTTCGAAGCGATGATGGGCGACAAGCTCGACGCGGCCGAGATCGACCGGGTCAATGCGCTCCGCCGCCCGCAACATGAGGTCGTGTTCGGCGTGTGGGAGCTGATCCTCACCGAGCCGCTCGAAACCATCGAGGCAACCGTCGATGGGGCACTCGCTGCGTACGCAGGGCAGACCGTCCCCTACCTCGCACTGTTCGGCATCGACCCCGGGCCTGACTACGGGGCGTGGCTCAGCGGCAAGATCGCTGGTGCCCGCACCGAGACGTGGGACGAGCACGGGCACTATCCGCATCTCGTCGATCCTGATCGTTTCGTGAACACGGTCAAGACCTTCTGGAACCAGCACTAGGTTCGTCGTCATGACTGACACCGCCTCGCAGCTCGACTTCTCTGACCTGTCCGCCGTCTTCATCAACACGACGCTCAAGCGGTCGCCCGAGGTGTCCAACACCGAGGGTCTCATCGAGATCTCCCGCTCGATCATGGAGGCAAACGGAGTGTCGACCGAGGTGATTCGTGCCGCCGATCATCAGATCGCATGGGGTGTCTACCCCGACATGACCGAGCACGGCGCCGACGTCGATGAGTGGCCGGCGATCTTCGACAAGGTCATGGCTGCCGACATCCTCGTCGTTGGCACTCCGATCTGGCTCGGCGAGAAGTCGTCGATCTGCACACTGGTCATCGAACGCCTCTACGGCAACTCGGGCAACCTCAATGAAGCGGGTCAGTACGCGTACTACGGGCGCGTCGGTGGCTGCCTCGTGACCGGCAACGAGGATGGCGTCAAGCACTGCTCGATGAGCGTGCTCTACGGCCTCCAACACCTCGGCTACGTGATCCCTCCTCAGGCTGATGCCGGCTGGATTGGCGAGGCAGGCCCCGGTCCGTCGTACCTCGACGCCGAGGGTGGCGGGCTCGACAACGATTTCACCAACCGCAACACCACGTTCATGACCTGGAACCTGATGCACATGGCGAAGATGATCAAGGGCGCCGGCGGGATCCCCGCTCATGGCAACCAGCGCAGCGAGTGGGACGCGGGATGTCGCTTCGACTTCCCCAACCCTGAATACCGGTGAAGATCCTCGTCACTGGTGGCGCGGGGTTCATCGGATCGTTCATCGTCGATCAACTCGTCGAGCTGAATCACGAGGTCGTCGTCGTCGACGACCTCGATCCGGCCGCACACGACGGACTGCCAGCGGGCCTCAACGCGTCAGCGACGTATCACTGGGCCGACATTCGTCGTCGAGCCACCTTCGAGATTCCCGGCGTGCTCGATGACGTCGATGCTGTCTGCCACCAGGCTGCCAAGGTCGGCCTCGGCGTCGACTTCGCCGACGTCGAGGAGTACGTGACTCGCAACGAGGGTGGCACTGCTGTGCTGCTGCGAGCCCTGCACGACCGCAACTTCGGTGGTCGCATCGTGCTCGCCTCATCGATGGTCGTCTACGGCGAAGGCCGATACCGGTGTGCTGACCACGGAGTGATGCGAGCGGGTCCACGTGCGCTCGATGACCTCGAGCACGGCTCGTTCGAACCACCCTGCCCGCGGTGCGGTGGCGAATTGGTCGGCGAGTCAGTACCCGAAGATCATTGGCTTGATCCGCGCAACGTGTATGCCACCACCAAGTTGGCCCAAGAGGGTCTGTGTCAGGCCTATGTCCGCGAGCACCCCGGGTTGTCGTGCACCGCGCTTCGCTATCACAACGTCTACGGGCCACGGATGCCACGCGACACGCCGTACGCGGGCGTCGCCAGCATCTTTCGCAGCGCCTATGAGAACAACGTCGCACCACAGGTGTTCGAAGACGGTGGGCAGTTGCGTGACTTCGTCCACGTCACAGACATCGCACGCTGCAATGTGCTCGCGTTGACGAACGACAAACCCGCCAACGGGGCCTTCAACGTGTGCACGGGAGTGCCCAAGACGATTCTCGACATGGCCAACGCGCTCCGCCCCGACGGAGCACCACAACCTGAAGTCGTCGGCGGCTACCGGCTCGGCGACATCCGCCACGTCTTCGCATCCCCCGAACGAGCCAAATCCGAGCTGGGCTTCACCGCCAAAGTCGCGTTCGAAGACGGCATGAACGAATTCAGAACCGCGCCGCTGAGATCAAGTGTCGGTCCGCGCCCAGCACTACCATTTCGAGACGAGTGAAGCTTGCAGCAGGATCGCTGACACGGCCTGCACCGCGATCCATCCTGCGAACAACGTGTTGGCTGAGAGCGTGAGCCGTCTGAACTCGAATTTCGAGACCAGGGCGGCCCCGGCGATGACCAGCCAGGGGTAGAACAGCAGCCAGATCCGTTCGGTCTCGGCCTTCGACAGCTGTGACAGATTGGCGATCATCAACGCCGCAAGTGCCCCGCCGACGAGCAGCCACAGGCGACGGTCACGCAGCTTGGTCAGCCCCACGAAGGATGCCGGCCCGACCGCGAACAGTGCGATGACGAGATTGGCGAAGATGAAGTAGTTCCAGATCCGAAACTGCGCCGTTCCTTCCCAGTATTCGTGGCGTGTTGCCTCGGCACCGTCGAACCACCAGAAACCGGCCGCGAACCACATCGTGGTGACGAGGCCCGCCATGACGACTGCGCCGAACACGGTGGCACTGGTCCCTGCCCCGAGGCTGCCGTGGCGGCGAAGGGCCCAGCCCGCGACGACGAGCACGGTGGGCAGGACCAGGTAGATCGCTCCGCCGTAGGTCATGTGCAACAGCGTCGCCAGGAGGAGCCCGCCCAACGCGCCGAGCCATGCAGCACCCCGGCCGTCGCGACGGACGCCGAGCGCCACGAAGGCCACACCCCACGCGCCGAGCGCTGAATAGAACGCGTCGGCCGAGGTCATCATCCACAGCGCGTATGGGGCGACGACGAGGAACGGCGCTGATCGGCGGACCCATTGAGCGCCCGCGATCGCCCAGACCGCGACCAACACGCCAATCGGCAAGAGCACCGTCGAGACCAACGAGATCAACATCACCGGCCAGGAGCCGCTGAGCCCGACGGCATCAAGGGTCTTGAGCAGCACGATGAACCCAGGGGGATGGCCACGAACGTGGACTGAGTACTCGTTGATGTCAACGACGAAGTTCCGAACGAAGTCGCCAGCCGGTGGCGCAGTCCGGAGATTCGCGAGGTATTCGGTCTCCTCCTCGACGCCGAAGAACAGTCCATCTCGGCCATCGGTCAGCGCCAGCAGCGTGGCAAACGCGCCAGCAGCTCCCCCGGTGACCGCGAGCACGACACGAAGCCGAGCCGTTTCGAACCATCCTCGGGCTGCCAAGACGACCATGGCGGCGGCAACAAGACCAGCGCCGATCAATCCCCAGCCGAATCGCCAGTCCCAACCGTCACGGAAGTTGCGGCCCACCAATGGTGCGGCGCCCAAGAAGATCTCCGGAGCCGTGCGCTGCAGGTTCCGCCCCCAATCGATCGCGACGTAGAAGGCACTCGCGACGCCCGCGTACAACGCAAGGACGAAGAATCGTTGAACCCAGAGACGCACGCCCGACAGGATGCCAGCCTGGCGGCTGCAGCTTGTGCAGTTTCGAAAACTGTCAGTCGATGAAGACCGGTGCTCGGTTCTCGAAGCTGGCCACGACCGCCTCGGTCTGGTTCGGGGTGCCGATCTGAGCCCGGATCAGGCGACGCTCCTCGGCGAACTGCTCGGCTGCGCCGTCGGCGGCCATCTTGTTGATCAATTCCTTCGCACCGCGCACCGCGCCGGGGCTGACGCCGGCGATCTCACGGGCCATCTCCATCGCATCGGCGTACGGGTCGTCGCTGAGACGCGTGGCGAGACCGAGGTCGAAAGCCTCAGAACCCGGGAAGATCCGCGCGGTGAAGGTGAGTTCCTTGGCGATGTCGGGCCGAACGAGCTTGCCGAGCTGGAAGGTTCCGGTCATGTCGGGGACCAAGCCCCAATAGGTTTCGCGGACCGACATCTTCGTGTCGGGATGCACGATGCGGATGTCCGCGCCGAGCGCGATCTGAATGCCCCCGCCCAGTGCGTGGCCGTGTACTGCAGCGATGACCGGCATCGGTACCTCTTGCCACACCCAGCACACCTGCTGTGCGAGGTGAGTGATTCGACCCTCGACCATCGCACCGGCGTTGCTGGAGGAGCGCTCGGTCGAGTCGTCATTGCCACCGATTGCCTGCATCGATGCCATATCGAGACCAGCACAAAACGACTTGCCCTCACCAGAGAGCACGACGACCCGCACACCCGATTCGGTCTTCAGACGCTCGCCCACCTCGGCGAGCGCACTGAACATCGCTGGATCGAGCGCGTTGCGCTTGTCGGGGCGGCTCATCTTGACGTCGGCGATTCCGCCCTCGATGGAAATGGTGACACGATCAGACATCGACACAGTCTCGCAGCCGCTCCACCGTCGACACGAAGTGACACGATCAAGCCGCGGGAGTCTCTTGCCGATGGACAGTCATGAACGAAGCAACCGGGTTTCCCGCGCCGACGCTCCCTGCGCCGGGCAGCGCACCAGTCGCGCCGGCACCAGCACCAGCACCAGCACTGGCGACTCCAGCCGCATTTGCCGTGCCGACCGACGCTCCAACTGACCTGCCGACGCCGTCAGCGGCCGAACCGCTGACCGCGCCGAGCCTCCCCGGCGTGGCAGCTCCCACGCTGCCGCCGGCTGGTGTTGCCGTCCTGGCCACTCCGGACTCCAAGGGTCCAACGCCGGTTGAGCCCGAAGTGATGGCCAACGCCGAGGCACCGGCAGCTCGAGCGCGGACCAACAATTCTCGGATGGGCAAGTTCCTCCCGATCGTCCTCGTCGTCGGCGCTGGCGCACTCGGATACGTCGGGTTCACCTCCATGTCGGACGAGAGCACCGACGACGTTGCCGAGCCGACACCGGTCACCGTGGCTCCGGCCGCATCGTCACCCCTCGTCGTACCGATCAATGATGCCGAGGCCGTCGTCGATCAAATCAACGACAACGGCGCCGAGCAAGAAGCCCTCGACGAACTCGGCCTCGATGC
>JAJCXU010000184.1 GCA_029263275.1 Ilumatobacter sp. | reverse complement strand
ATGGGTAAGCCCACCGGTTTTCTCGAATGGGAGCGTCAGACTCCCGCACATCGTCCCGTCCCCGTCCGGCTCAAGGACTGGAACGAGGTCTACGAGCCGTTCGACGCTGAGGCATTGAACCAACAGGCCGGGCGCTGCATGGACTGCGGCATCCCGTTCTGCAACAACGGGTGCCCGTTGGGCAACTTGATCCCTGACTGGAACGATCTCGTCTATCGAGATCAGTGGCAGCACGCGATCGAGCGGCTGCACGCAACGAACAACTTCCCTGAGTTCACCGGTCGGCTGTGTCCGGCGCCGTGCGAGTCTGCATGCGTCCTCGGAATCAGCCAAGACCCGGTCGCCATCAAGCGGGTCGAAGTCGAAATCATCGACCGCGCCTTCGATGAGGGGTGGGTCACGCCACAGATTCCGTCGGTTCGGACCGGCAAACGCATCGTCGTGATCGGCTCGGGCCCCGCGGGTCTCGCTGCCGCACAGCAGCTCACGCGTGCCGGCCACGACGTCGTCGTGCTCGAACGAGCAGACCGCATCGGCGGCCTGCTGCGATATGGCATTCCTGAATTCAAGATGGAGAAGCGCCACATCGATCGTCGTCTCGAACAAATGGAGGCGGAGGGCACCGAGTTCCGTACCAACGCCGTCGTCGGTGAGAACGTCGACATCGAGGTGCTGCGCGCCAGCCACGACGCCGTGGTCCTCGCGTGTGGTGCCACGGCAGCGCGTGACCTGCCCGTGCCGGGTCGCGAGCTCGGCGGCATCCATCAGGCGATGGAGTATCTGCCCGAGTCGAACCGGGTCCAGCTCGGAGACCAGGAGCAGTCGCCGATCGATGTCAACGGCAAACACGTCGTGATCATCGGTGGGGGCGACACCGGTGCCGACTGCCTCGGCACGGCGCATCGCCAAGGCGCGGCGTCAGTGACACAGCTCGAAATCATGCCCCGCCCCTCTGACGAGCGGAACGGCGAGCGCAACCCGTGGCCGCAATTCGCCATGGTCTACAAGGTCACCAGTGCCCATGAAGAAGGGGGCGAGCGCTTGTACAGCGTCAACACCGAGCGCTTCGTCGACGACGGGAACGGTCGGGTCAAGGCGCTCAAGCTGCACGAGGTCAACTTCGTCGACGGCAAGTTCGAGAAGGTCGAAGGAACCGATCGTGAAATCCCGGCCGACTTCGTGTTCCTGGCGATGGGATTCGTCGGCCCGGAGAAGGGCTCGTGGCTCGACGAACTCGGCGTCGAATACGACGCTCGAGGCAACGTCGTGCGTGACGACAACTACATGACCAATCAGCACGGGCTGTTCGTGGCCGGTGACATGGGTCGAGGGCAGAGCTTGATCGTGTGGGCGATTGCCGAGGGGCGGGCGGCAGCGGCGGGAGCCGATGCGCTCCTCATGGGCGAGACCAAGCTGCCGAGGCCGATCGCACCGACCGATCGTCCCTTGATGTGACCTGCCACCTCTGGCCTCATCGGACCACGTACGCTTGTCGTTCATGGGTCTGAACAACATCGGCAAGCTTGGCCGACTGAGCGTCCTCACGTGGCCAATCGTGGCGGGCGCGCTCGTGCTCGCGAGCTGTGGCAGCGACGCAACGAGCGGAGCTTCGGCCTCGACGATCAATCTTGATGCCACCAACTACATCGTCAAGGATCCGGTGACGACCACGATCGCGACGCTCCCGACCGAGGGTGAAGCGACCACCGGGTCCCAGGTCTATGTCGTTCAGTCGGGCGACTACGCAATCAAGGTTGCGGATCAGTTCGGCGTACCGCTCGAGGACCTGCTGAACTTCAACGGTTGGGCCACCGGTCAAGAGTTCCCGTTCCCCGGTGAAGAGGTCAAGATTCCGCCCGGCGGCACGGCCCAGGCCGAGGTCGTCGACGCCGCTGCGGGTGACGCGGAAGAACCAGTCGGCGAGGCGATTCCCGAGACGGGCTCCAACTGTGAGCCGGGGTCGTACACGATCGAAGAGGGCGACAATGCCCGTTCGAAGGTCGCCAGCAAGTTCGACGTCACCGTCGAGGCACTTGATGCTGCCAACGTGGGAACGAACGGATACTCGTCGTTCTACCCCGGCCTGAAGATCGTCATCCCGGCCAAGTCGGATTGCTGACCCTACAAACCCTGGAAGATGTAGTTGTGCTGGACGACGTGGTCCATGCGCGCACAGGGGTCTGCGGAGTATTGGTGACCGGGATAGAGAATCGTGTCACCGGGGACCTTGGCGAGGCGCTGCAGGCTCTCGATCATCTGCTGGCCGTTTGACCCAGGCAGGTCCGTACGGCCACAGCCGTCGAGGAACAGGGTGTCGCCAGCGACGAGCTTGCCGTCGACCAAGAAACACTGGCTGCCGGGTGTGTGGCCAGGCGTGTGCAACAACGTGATGTCGATCGCTCCGACGCTGAGCACGTCGCCGGAGGCGTGCTCGACGAGGTGGTCGGGGCTGACGCGTGTGGTCTTGCGGACCCATTCGGTCTCGTCGGCCTGGATGTGAATCGGGCAGTCGACTCTGTCGAGCAGGGACGCGATGCCGTCGATCTCCATGCCCATCATCGAGCCACCGATGTGGTCGGGGTGATAGTGCGTGGCGAGCACGCCGGTGACCGTCATGTCGTCGGCGGCCACGACATCGACGAGTTCGCCGGGGGAGTACGCCGGGTCGACGAGCACGCAGTCGCCGGTCTCACGATCACCGATTGCGTAGACGAAGTTGACCATCTGCGAAGCGAGTTGGTCGCCGTGGGCGAAGTCGCGGCCCGAGAGCAGCTGACGAAAATAGAGGCGTTCGTTGTTGGCAGTTGGTGCGTTGTCGGTCACCCGGCCAGCGTACGCTGAGCGTCCTATGAGCTCGAAGGCAAGCGACACTCTCATTCGGTACGGCGTTGTCGGCACCGGCATGATGGGCGTCGAGCACATCCAGAACATCCTCGCGCTCGACAACTGCGTCGTCACCGCTGTTGCCGACCCGCATCCGGAGTCTCTCGACTGGGCCCAGTCGGCGGTTGGTGAGGACACACCATTGGAGAAGTTCGCCACGGTCGAAGAACTGATCGCGTCGGGACTCTGCGACGCACTGGTCATCGCCTCACCAAACTTCACCCACCACGATGTCCTCGTTCCCGCCATCGAGTCAGGTCTTCATCTCCTCATCGAGAAGCCGCTGTGCACCACACTCGACGACTGCCGCGCGATCACAGATCTGGTGGCCACGCGACCTGCGGAACAGGTGATCTGGATGGGGCTGGAGTATCGGTACATGCCGCCGTTGCAGCGCCTGATGGCTGAGATCGAAGCGGGCACGACCGGCGCGGTGAAGATGGTTGCCATCCGTGAGCACCGCTTTCCGTTCTTGGTCAAGGTCGACAACTGGAACCGGTTCACCAAGAACACCGGTGGCACGCTGGTCGAGAAGTGCTGCCACTTCTTCGACTTGATGATCCAGGCCACGCGGAGCCGCCCGGTCCGCGTGATGGCGTCGGGGTCTCAAGACGTCAACCATCTCGACGAGGTCTACGACGGAGAACGTTCCGACATCCTCGACAACGCGTACGTCATCGTCGAGTTCGCAAACGGCAGTCGCGGCATGCTCGACCTGTGCATGTTCGCCGAGGCCAGCAAGAACGAGCGAGAGATTGTCGTCGTCGGTGACAAGGGCAAGCTGGAGGCGCTCGACACCGAGTCGCTGGTCCGGGTCGGCAAGAGGACAGACGACATCGTGAGCGGTATCAACGTCGTCACCGAAGAAACGGTCACCGACACGAATATCAAGCACCAGGGACTCCACCACGGTGCCAGCTATCTCGAGCACGTCGATTTCGCCGACGCCATTCGGTCCGGTCGGCCCGCTGACGTCACGGTGATCGACGGTCTGTGGTCCGCAGCGGTCGGTTTCGCAGCACATCGCTCACTCGAGACCGGGCTCCCCGTCCTGATCGACGATCTGCCGCAGCTGGCCGGCATCCCGTTCGCAGAATGACCCGCCTCACTTCGCTGACCCCTGGCCAGCTCGTTGTCTTCGGTGGAGACCAGGTCACCGAGGTGTCGGCTGATCTCGCCGCAGCGTTCCAGCCCGGTGACCGGCTGGTCGTCGTTCAAGACGATGGCGCCCTCCTCCACATTCCCGCCAACGAGCACGCCATTGTCGACACTGCAGTTAGCGCGGCGTGCGCCGGATTCGCCGAACTCGCCGCGGTCACCGATGACGCGATCTCGGACTTCTTCGAGCAGTTTGCGACTCGACTCGCCGACGATGCAGTGTTTGCGCCCATCGCTGCGGCCAACGCGGCAGACATCGACCGTGCTCGCGGACGTGGTCGATCCACGACCCGGCTCGAACTCGGCACCACGATGCGTTCCGACATGGTCAGCGGTCTGCGCGGCTGGCGCGACGCGACGGTCGCCCGCGACGAAGTGGTCCGGACCGTCACGCACGAAGGCTGGTCCGTCGATGCTCGGCGCGCTCCGCTCGGTGTGGTCGGCTTCGTCTTCGAAGGTCGGCCGAATGTGTTCGCCGATGCCTGCGGTGTCGTTCGAAGCGGCAATGCCGTGGTGTTCCGGATTGGTTCCGACGCGCTCGGCACCGCGGCAGCAATCGTCGAACATGCCCTCCGACCCGCCCTGGCCGCTGCCGGCTTGCCCGACGGAGTTGTGCAACTCGTGGAGTCGGCTGCGCACAGTGCCGGGCACGCCCTCTTCAGCGACCGTCGGCTCGCTCTGGCTGTGGCTCGTGGCTCCGGCGCCGCCGTTGCGCAGCTGGGAGCGGTGGCATCGCAGTCCGGTGTCCCGGTCAGCTTGCACGGAACGGGTGGCGCCTGGGTCGTCGCTGGTGAGCAGGCGGACGCTGCGACCCTGCAAGCGGTCGTCCAGCACTCGCTCGACCGCAAGGTCTGTAACACGTTGAACGTCTGTGCCCTGCCGGCGAGCCGAGCTGCCGAGCTGATCCCGGCCTTCCTTGCCGGCCTCGACGCAGCGGGCGCTGCACGATCGACCACCGCTCGGCTCCACGTCGTCGATGGCTCGACATCGTTCGTGCCCGATGAGGCGTTCGATCGTCGGGTCGATGTCGATCGTGCCGCCGGAACGGTCAGCGAGCCGTACGCGACGCCGTTGGCCGAATCCGACCTTGCTGTCGAATGGGAGTGGGAGAACTCGCCGGAAGTAACGCTCGTCGTCGTCGACGACGTCAACGACGCGGTGGAACTGTGCAACACCTATAGCCCACACTTCACGGCGTCGTTGATCAGCGCCGATGCGCACGAACACGATCAGTTCTACGCCGCCATCGATGCACCGTTCGTCGGCAACGGCTTCACACGTTGGGTCGACGGGCAGTACGCACTCGACGCACCTGAGCTGGGCCTGTCGAATTGGCAGGGTGGTCGCATGCTCGGACGCGGGGCGATTCTGTCGGGCGACAGCGTGCACACGATCCGGTACCGCGCAACGGTGACCGACCACCGGACACACCGCTGACCGCGGCCAGTGCAGCGCCGTCTCAGAGTACGGTTTTCACGTGAACCGACCGGCGCCAGGCGCAGCCATGCTGCTGACTGTCGCGCTGTTCGTGGCGGCCTGCTCCGCTGATTCCGGGGACATCTCATCCGAGCGAGCTGACGTCATTCCGGTACCCGTTCAGCCCACCACCAGCACCACGACCACCACCACCAG
>JAJCXU010000183.1 GCA_029263275.1 Ilumatobacter sp. | reverse complement strand
GTCTACCACCGCGGCATTATTTGGACCGGGCTGATCAGAAACGCCCTCCGAGGCCGAGGTGCGTGCGGCGGCGACCGGTCCGATCGGACCGGTCAACTCACGAGGACCACGTTCGCGACCTTGACGGGTGTCACATATTTTCATAGTGTATGAAATCAATGGGGGAAGCGAAGGGGAGGGAGTCGTCGGCGTCCGCTGACCTCGCCGCGGCCGACCTCACTGCGGCCCTGCTCGACGAGGAAGCATCGCGACTCGAAGCGGAGCGGGCTGACCACGCCGTCGACGTGCGCGCCGACCACGAACTCCCCGGCGTCGGCGAGGAGCACATGAGCCTGCGCCAGAGCATCGCCATCGGCGGCACCTCCACGATCGGGATGCTCGCCGTGCTGAACGGGCTCGACGAGCTGGAGCGCGAGGCGGCTGTGCTCCTCGCGCCCGACATCCAGGACACGCTCGGTGTCAGCGATCTCGTCATCGCCGTCAGCACCGTCGGGGGCATGGCACTCCTGTCGGTCGGCGGCCTCGCCCTCGCCCGCCTCGCAGACCGCCGCCGCCGGCCCACCATCGCCGGCGTCGCGACCGTCTTCTGGTCGAGCGTCGTGATCCTCACCGGGTTCGTCACCAGCGCCCTGGGCTACTTCGTCGCCCGCTCCCTCACCGCGCTCG
This sequence comes from Ilumatobacter sp., assembly GCA_029263275.1. Classification (GTDB taxonomy): domain Bacteria; phylum Actinomycetota; class Acidimicrobiia; order Acidimicrobiales; family Ilumatobacteraceae; genus Ilumatobacter_A. The sequence continues at coordinate 3,357 of JAJCXU010000183.1, read as the reverse complement.
GCCGGGCGAACACCGCCACGGTGCAGGGGCCGATGCTCGCCGACGCGTACCCGATCGGTGCTCGCGCCCGCATCTATGCGATAAACAACCTGGTTGGACGCGTCGGCGGCCTCATCACCCCGCTGGCGATCGGCGCGCTCGTCGGCGTCCTCGGCGGCGACGACTCGTGGCGATGGGCCTTCTGGATCGGTGGCATCCCCACGCTGTTGATGGGCATCGCGCTGTTCTTCCTGCCCGACCCGCCACGTGGGCAATTCGAGCAGCAGGCCACGACCGGGTCGGTGATCGTCGAAGACTCCCCTCCCCCGATCTCACTGGGCGCCACCTGGCAGCGGCTCTCGAGCATCAAGACGTACAAGACGGCGTTGACCGCGTTTGCCGCCCTCGGGTTCATGGTGATCACCGTCCCGCTGTTCACGAACCTCTATCTGGAAGACGAGTTCGACCTCAGTGCGTTCGAGCGGGCCGTCGTCACGTCGGTCCCCGGGTTCCTCGCCCTCGGGGTGATCCCGTTCGTCGCGTCGCGTTTCGACCGCCGCTACACCGAGAGCCCACCCAAAGCGCTGGTGTTGATGGGCGCGCTGTTCCTCCCCGTGGTCGTGCTGTCGCCACTGCAGATGTTGATGCCGAACCCAACGCTGTTCGCGATCGTCGGCGCGATCAGCGTGGTCATCAGCTCCGCGAAGTTCGCCATGATCGCACCAGTCCTCACGTCGGTCACGCCCTACCGACTGCGATCACAGGGCACCGCGATCGTGATCGCGATGGTGTTCGGCGTGGGCGGTGTGGGTGGCGCAGTCATCGGCGGGCTGCTGTCCGACGCGTTCGGCCCGCGCTGGGCGGTCATCCTCATCGCCGCGCCAGCCAACCTCATCGGTGGACTGCTCCTCATCAACGGCGCCCGATACATCCGCGACGACCTGTCGCTCATCGCCGAGGAAATCGAAGAAGAGCACGCCGAACATGCCGCGCGCACGGCCGATCCCGACGCCGTCCCCGCCCTCCAGCTCAACAACGTCGACTTCGCCTACGGGCGGGTCCAGGTGCTGTTCGACGTCAGCTTCGACGTTGCCCGCGGCGAGACCCTCGCCCTGTTGGGCACTAACGGTGCCGGCAAGTCCACCGCGTTGCGGGTCATCTCCGGCCTGGCCGTCCCGAGCCGGGGTGTGGTCCGCTTGCACGGACAGACGATCACGCTCACCGGTCCCGAGACGCGGGTACGACTCGGCATCCACCAGCTGCCGGGCGGCAAGGCGCTGTTCGGTCCGATGACCGTCCGCGACAACCTCGAAATGGCGACGTTCATCTACTCCGACCACGCCGACGCAGAGCGACGCATCGAGCGGTCGCTCGACCTGTTCCCCCAACTTCGCACCCGGCTGGACGACACCTCCGGCGACCTCTCCGGCGGCCAGCAGCAGATGTTGGCCCTGGCGATGTCCCTCGTCCACGACCCTGAGGTGCTGATCATCGACGAACTGTCGCTCGGGCTTGCACCCACCGTCGTGCAGCAGCTGCTCAAGGTCATCGACACGCTCAAGGAGCAGGGCCAGACGATGATCATCGTCGAGCAGTCGCTTCACGTCGCTCTCTCGGTCGCCGACCGGGCGATCTTCATGGAGAAGGGTCAGGTCAAGTTCAGCGGACCGACCGCCGAGCTCCTCAAGCGCGACGACCTCGCCCGCGCCGTCTTTCTCGGCGGCGAGGCATGAACACACTCGCGTTCGACGCTCCACGACAGATCCTATTCATCGGCCTGATCGAAGGGCTGTCGATCGGCCTGCTCGCGCTCGGCATCATCCTCATCTACCGCACGAGCCGGGTCTTCAACTTCGCTGTCGGCAGCATCGGCGCGCTGTCTGCCTCGGTGCTGGCCGTCACCGTCATCAACTACAACTGGAACTACTGGTTCGGGCTCGCGCTCGCCCTCGCCACGGGGGCTGCGTTCGCCGCGGTGATGGAACTCACCGTGATCACCCGGCTGTTCACCGCACCGCGGGTGATCGTGCTCGTGGCGACGATCGGCATCGCGCAGTTGGCCGACCTGTTCCGGATCTCGCTGCCCGACCTGGGCGCGGAGCTGGGCGCCAGGTTCCCGCTGCCGTTCACCGGCGAGTGGACCGTGGTCGGCGTGCGGATCTCGAGCGCAGAGCTCATCGTCCTCGTCGCCGTGCCGCTCATCGCGCTCGGCCTCACAATGCTGCTGGGCCACACCCGACTCGGCAAGACGGTGCAAGCGTCTGCGGCCAACGCCGACAAGGCACGCCTGTCGGGCATCAACCCGAAGATCGTCTCGACGTTCGTCTGGACACTGGCCGGCCTGCTGGCCGCACTCTCCACGACGATGCTCGCCGGCACGAAGGGGCAGCTCGCCGGCCTCGAGACGATCGGTCCAGCCACGTTGACCCGCGTCCTCGCCGCGGCCCTGGTCGCGTCGATGGCGTCGTTCCCGAGAGCGCTCGCCGGCGGCGTCGCGATCGGTGTCATCGAGGCCCTCGTCCGTTTCAACTATCCCGCGCAGGGAGGCCGAATCGAGGCGCTGCTCTTCATCGCCATTGCGGTCGCAGTGTGGTTCGTCACCCGACGCGACCGAAGCACCAGCCGCGAGTCGTTCTCCTTCGCGCCTCGCGTTCGTCCGGTGCCCAAAGCACTCCGCAACGTGTGGTGGGTCCGCAACCTCTCGACGATCGGCGCCGTGATCGGCCTTGCCCTAGCAGCCGCGCTGCCGCTTGCGATCACTCTCCCATCACAGCAGTTCCTCTGGAGCAGGGTGTTGCTGCTGGCGCTCCTCGCACTCTCACTCGTCGTCCTCACCGGGTGGACCGGGCAGCTCTCGCTTGGACAGGCCGCGTTCGCCGGCATCGGCGCGCTCGGCACGGCTGCTCTCGTCCGCGGCGAGACGCTCGGCGTCGGTGTCGGCTCGGCGTCGTTCGACGTCGACCTACCGGAGCTTCCCTTCCTGGTGGGCGTGCTGGTCATGACCCCTGTGTGTGCAGCCGTCGCGTTGATCATCGGACTTGGTGCGCTCCGGGTGCGCGGGGTCATGCTCGCCGTGGTGACGCTCGGCTTCGCCCTCGCCGCCCAGCAATACCTGTGGCGAACCAACTTCTTATCCGGTGGCAACGCATCGACCGTCCCTTTGCCGCGCGGACACGTCGGCCCGATCGACCTCGCATCCCAGCGGACCTACTACTGGTTCTCCCTCGCGATGCTGGCCGTAGCCGTCCTCCTGGTCGCGCGCCTCCGGCGCTCCGGTATCGGCCGCATCATCATCGCGGTTCGCGACAATCCCGACTCCGCAGCGGCGTACACGGTGTCGCCGACGCGGGCGAAGCTCATCGGCTTCGGGGTCGCCGG
>JAJCXU010000182.1 GCA_029263275.1 Ilumatobacter sp. | reverse complement strand
TCGATCAGGACGAAGTCGTCGTCGAGGGCGAAGTACTCCAGCACCTCACCGGTGAGCAGGTGAGCCACGCGCATGCCCATCTCGGCCTCCGGGAAGACGACGTTGTGCGCGCCGACTCGGCTGAGAATTCGGCCGTGCGGCTCGGTGAAGGCCTTGGCCCAGATGTTCGGAATTTCGAGGTCGGCGAGCGCGGCGGTGGTCAGAACGCTTGCTTCCACGTCGGCGCCGATACAGACCGCGACGGTCACGGCCTCGGCGACACCGAGCTGTCTGAGCACATCGGTGCTGGTTGTGTCGGCCTCGGCGACATGGGTGAGCAGCCTGCTGTGTTCCTGCACACGTGCCGAGTCGGCGTCGATGCCGAGCACTTCGTGACCCATGTCGACGAGGGTCGTCGACAGCGATGATCCGAATCGGCCGAGGCCGATGACGACGAACTCACCTGTGTGGATCACCTCCGGCTGCATCCGGCGGAGCATGGATTGGAGCATCTTGTCAGCCAATGATCGGCCTTTCTTCGGGATAGCGGAACGCTCGGGAGCGAGTGCCCAGCGCGATTGCGGTGGCGAACGTCACCGGGCCCACCCTGCCGGCGAGCATCACCAACACGAGCATCAGGTGGCCAAAGGTACTGATCGAACCGGTCACTCCGGTTGAGAGCCCGACGGTGCCGAAGGCGGATGAGGCCTCGAACAGCGCGGGCGTGAGCCCGAGCCCATCACTGGCCATGAGCACGAGTGACATCGTCACGACCAGTGCGATCGACAGCAACGCAATGGTCATCGCCTGGCGAATCATTGCTCTGGGGAGGCGACGACGGAAGACGTGCACGTCGCGCTCTCCACGAATCTCGGCCCACATCGCGAAGCCGAGGATGGCAAACGTGGTCACCTTGATGCCGCCACTCGTCGAGGCCGGGCCCGCACCGACGAACATCAGCGCACTCACCAGAAACAGTGTTGGCTCGTTCATCGATCCAATGTCGATGGTGTTGAAGCCAGCCGTTCGGGGTGAGACCCCTTGGAACCAGCCGGCCAACAGTTTGTCGCCGAGATGGAGGCTCCCGAGCGTGTCCGGGTTGGTCCACTCGAAGCTGAGGACGATTGCTGGTCCGACGACCAGGAGGAACGCGCTGGCGAGGAGCGTGACCTTCAAGTGGATGCTCCAGGGGCGTGCTGCCGACACGGTGCGATCCGGAGCTCTGCCGAGGCGCCCCCGTCGATGGAGTTCGACGAGAATCGGAAAGCCAAGCCCGCCGATGATGAAGCCCACAGTGACCGCCAGGACGACCACCGGATCGCTCATGAAGCGCGTGAGATTGTCGGAGTAGAGCGAGATGCCCGCGTTGTTGAACGTGGTGATCGCGTGGAAGACCGCCGAGTAAGCAGCCTCACCGGGACCGTCCTCGTATCCCGCCCGCCAGAACCGAAAGAACAGCACGATGGCCAACGTGCCTTCGACACCCACGGTGATCCGTGCGATCGCTCCGATGAGCATGCGCAGTTCGCCGATGTCGATGGCGCCGATCTCGGCTTGCGCGAGCATGCGCTGCCTCAGGCCAACACGTCGCCAGGCGGCGAGTGCGATGACCGAGCCGATGGTCATGATGCCGAAGCCACCCACCTGGATGAGTCCGAGCAGGATGAGTTCTCCCAGCAGTGAGAACGATTCCACGTCGACCGTGGCGAGGCCGGTCACGGTGGTTGCCGATGTCGACATGAACAGCGCGTCTTCGAGGCCGAGCCCGGTTGGTCCGTCGACGGAGAACGGGGCCAGGAGGAGCGCGGTGCCGATGCTGATCAGCGTGACGAATGCAGCAACGACCTGTTGTGCGGGGTTGTGCATCAACTGCGATACACGGAGCTTCGCCACGCGATGAGTGTAGGAGCCGCGTGCTGCTCAGCGAAGTGCCGTCGTGCCCAGACGCGCCGAGGCGGGCCCATACGGGCCCGCCTCGCTGCAATCAGGGATCTTGGGTGCCTGTCGCCTCAGACGGCGACGAGGGTTGCTTGGTCGACGCGCTCGCGGGCGGCGGCCAAGGCTCCTTCGGGGTCGACGTTGAGCTGATCGGCAGCGATCACGGTGACGTCGGTCAGACCGATGAAGCCGAGGAACGTGGTCAGCCAGGTGGAGGAGAGATCCATCGGCGAGCCGACAGGTACGCCACCCGATGCCACGATCACGTAGACCGGCTTGTTCGCGATGAGCCCCTCGGGGCCAGTTGCGGTGTATTGGAAGGTCACGCCGGCCCGAGCGACGAGGTCGGCCCAGGCTTTCATGGCTGCCGGCGGACCGAAGTTGTAGATCGGCAGGCCGATCACGACGGTGTCGGCCTCAACGATTTCGGCGATGAACTCATCGGCGATCGAGAGCTCGGCGTTCTGGTCGGGCGTGCGGTCGGCCTCGGGCGTCCACATCGCAGCGAGTGTGGAATCGCTCAGGAGCGGAACGCCGTCGGCGAGGTCACGGACCGTGACGTCGGTGTCGGGCCCGAGACGCTCGATGAGGCGAGTGCCGAGTTCGCGGCTGGCCGAGCCTTCGTAGCGGGCGGAGGAGTCAATGCGGAGGATCTTTGTCATGGACACGATGGTACGCACAATACTTGCGAGCGCAAGGTTATGTAGGTCACACGCGGACCGGGAATAAACCTGGCGGCAGTGCGTTGGCCGCTGGCTCGGTGGCTGACCGTTCGTGTGACGACAGGCGCCGTCGGACGGACCTTGTGCTCACATGAAGCCGCGGCCAAACACTCAGGCGGGGGTGAGTGCTTCGTGCACGGTCATCTTCGGATCGGCCTCGAACGGGGGCTTCGGGTCGAGGAGCAGCTGTGTCGCTGCAGCCCGGTCTGCATCTGAGAACTCGCGCGTGGAGAGGCAGAACTCAACCAGATTCCCCGAGGGGTCTTCGAGGTAGATGCTCGTGCAGAAGCCGTGGTCGATTTCGAGCACGCGATGGCCGTGCTGTTGCCACCGAACGCGATGACGATCGAGCGCCTCGCGAGTTGGCGCGTCGAAGGCGATGTGGTTGACCCAGGCCGGAAGACCCGCTGCGGCATTGATGTCGACCTCGTAGTCGTCGCCGATGTCGTCGCAATGGATCTCCCAAAAGGCGAGCAGGTCCTTTGATGCGCCGCGGTCGCCGGCCACATCGTCGTCGACGTCGGTGTTGGTCGCATAGAAGAAGTGCTTACTGAACCCGTCGCCAGGGTTTGGCGTTGGCCCGACATGGACCTTGACCAGTTCGAAGCCCATCACCTCGGTGTAGAACGCGTGCGTTGCCGCAGCATCGCGGGTGGCCAAAGCGACGTGATGGAACCCCATCGGAAGAGTCTCGCGCAGTAGCGACGCCGCCTACGGACCGGGCATGCTGTGCACATGTTCCTCGGCGAAGACCTGCTGGCATACCTCGTGCTCGCCTTCGGTGGCGCACTGTGTGTCGGCAATTTCCTGGCCGTGGTCAAGCCGCCTGAACGTCAGCTCGAGGACGGAAACCTACCCCGCGCGCCAGTCGGCCGAAGCCTGCTCTATGCAGGCATCGGCCTCGTCGCAGCGGTCTGGGCACTTGCGTCCTTAATCAGCGGCTGAGCCTCCGGCTCGCGCTCGGTCAGGAAACGGTCATCAGTCCCCGTGGGAGGTTCAGCTGGACTTCGAGACGACGCTGATGCTGACCGAACTCGTCGAGGCATCGTCGTAGCCGCTGACATTGACAGTCCATCCGCCGTTCTCGAAGGAACGTTGTGCGTTGGTGGCGCCGTCTGACGAGGAGTCGAATCGACCGGTCTCTGTCAAACCTGCGGCAACCAGTGCGGCGGAGTAGTTGTCCGCGTATGTGACGGCATCGCCGCTGTTCGGGCCACCGATCAGCGTCACCAGGGTCTCACCGTCGGCCGAGGCGTACGAGCCAGCGTCAATGGTCAATCCCTCGGGGCGGGGGACGTCGTTGGGCCATTCGTCGGGGATCTCGGTGACGACTCGGTAGACGTCTTCGCCGTTCTCGCCGGAGATCGACACCTCGCCGTTGTCGTTGTTGACGTTGAGCACGGGGTCGCCGTCCTCGTCCACCACGACCAGGTCGTCGTCGCTGGCGCTGCCGGAAAAGACGGAGCCGTTCTCGTCGGTGACGATGAACTCGCCGTCTTCGTTCACCGAGAAGCTGCCGTCCTCGGTC
>JAJCXU010000181.1 GCA_029263275.1 Ilumatobacter sp. | reverse complement strand
AGCGGGTTGCCGTCGAGGTCAGCGTTCGCAGCGAGGCCCGCCGCTGCGAGCAGCCGACCCCAGGTGTGGGCATCGATGACGATGTTGACGACCGGGACGGCTGCCTTTCCCGTGATCCCGGCTTCAGCGGCGGTGTTGGCGGCTCGAAAGATCGCCACGACGGCGTCGAAACGGCGTTGGGCGTCGGTTCGGGCGAGTGGGAACGAGTCGGCCGCATCGCCGTGTTCGAGCCGACGAGCCTCGACGTCCTTGCGGTACTCGGCGTCGGCGAACTGGCGGTGAATCTGCGTCAACTCATCGGTGACGAGTCCGTCGCCTCCAGACGCTCGGACGTCGAGCATTCCTCCGACGTCGACGACTCGGGCGCTGCGGCCTTCGGTCGCCCGATCGCGGTCGTCGTGTGCGCCGCTCTCATCTGCCAGCTCCACGAAGCGGTCGACGGCGGTGGCGAAGTTTCGGTACGGCATCTGCTCGGCGTGCTCGAGGAGTTGCGGTGCGAAGTCTGCAAGCTGGTCGGCGACCCGTGAATTGCCATTGGTGGCCGACAGCTTGATGGCTTGGGAGAGGCCGAACCGGCCTGCCATCCATGCCTCGCCGAGCCCGGCGATGTCGTTGACAGCACTGGCCAACCCGATTCGGCGGCTCGCCTCAGCGGTCGACCAGTTCAGCTTCGCGCGGCAATAGGCGGCCATGGAACGGTGCCCAGCGACCCCGTACAGGTTGCGGGTCTTCGCCACGGCAAGCGCCGCAGACATCTCAGCATCCAGCCGACGACGCTCGAGTTCGTTCTCCTCGATGCGGGCCGTGAGCTCGTCATCGGACAGTCCGACCAACTCATCAACCAACGCCGAGAACATGATCTGATTGTAGCCGAACACATGTACTATAGCAAGTAAAGAAAGGAACGAATGATCGCAAACCTCAACGTGTCGGTCGAGTGCCGGTGCAGCCTTCTCTGGTGCTGCTGGAAGGCCAAGGGTGACGGCGACTTCGACACATGCGGGCGCATCGTTGCCGACATTGCCGCCGGCCGCAATGAGGGTTCCAGGGCGATCACGAGGCAACGAGAATTCTTCGGAATTGTTCGACCGGACAGATCCGCCGATCGCGAGCGGTCTTTGGCCATGACCGGTTCGTGATGATCTGAGCTGTCAGCACGTGGACCCTCGGAGGGCTCGGTCATGACGCAGTGTCATCGGGGCCGTCCAGTCGGCCGGAGAGGCTGTCCTTCACTTGCTCCACGGTCGGCACGTAGGTCTTGCGGCTCCTCATTCGAAGCTCCGCCAGCTGTCTCAGCTCGCGGAGTGGTGTGAGGTCACCGTCGATGATGCGGGTCGATCCCCACATCCAGAGGGAGTGAAGATCCCGCATCGTGGTGAGCGGTCTCAAAGTTGGGATCGGGCCACAGTCGCTTGCGTTCAAGAGTTGAACCCGTCGACACGTCTCGATTGGACTCCAGTCCTCAATTCCGCGGCACGCTTCGAGTTGAAGATCGGTGAGCCCCGGCTCGCTCATGAGTCGTAGCGCGCCAATGTTGGTGAGCGCTGAGGCTCCGAATACTCCAAGTTCCTCAAGCTCGGCGAGATGCTCGATCCCGTCGAGCGACCTCAAGCGGGGCCGATCCTTCATACGTAGCCTTCGCAGCGACCGGTTCCAGCGCAACGCGGTCAGATCGTCCTGGCGATAGGCACCGAGGTAGAGGTCCACCAAACCCACACCGTGGCTGATGGATCGAGCAACCTGGGACCATGCCGCAGCAAGGTTCGTCAGCGCTGGGAACCTGCCGAGGTCGAGTTGTGCAGACTCGTCGGTCACTAGATTGAGCGACTCGAGCGTCGCCCCCAGCCGTTCGAGCGGGCTGAGATCCGTGACTGTTCTTGCGACGAGGCTGACGCGGCGCACCGGCCAATCCTCGATGAGCCGCAGGTCCGTGTCCTTGAACCCTTTGACGTAGTTCAAGTCGAGTCCGTCGATCTCTCCGGAGCGGAGGCGTTCGGCAGCGGTGGCATCCCACCGTTCGGTCACGACCATCGTTGTCCCGTCGGTCGACTTCTCGAGCCGAAAGCACGATCCGCCCTCAAACGCTCCAGTCACGAGGCCAGTCTCCCACCCACGACGGCCAAGCCATCAGAAGGCGAGCGATGCCGATCAGAAAGGTTCGCTTCGCAGGCCGAATCAACCGCCCAGACCAGGCACGATCCGTCGTTCGGGCTGAGCGTCAGACGGGGTGGATGTCGGCGGCGACGAGGGTGGTCAGTTGTTCGTCGGTGGGGTGCTCGACGTCGGCGAGGCGGAGAGCGTGAAAGCCGATAGCTGCTTCGAAGACGTTGCGGACGAAGCGGGCGTTGCCGAAGCCGCGCCCTCGGGGTTCGGCTTCGATGATCTCGCCCAGCTTGACCTTGCCGCTGTCGTCGAGGTGGTATTCCTTGCTGCCGCTGATCAGGCTGAAGATGGCGATGAGCTCGTCGGTGTCGTAGTCGGGGAACTCGACTGTCCGAGTGAATCGACTCTTCAACCCGGGGTTGGTGTCGATGAGCTCGCTCATTTCGGCGGGATAGCCAGCGGCGACAACGGACAAATCGTCGCGGTGGTCCTCCATGAACTTGACGATCGTGTCGACGGCTTCGAGGCCGAAGTCGTTCTCGCCGCCACGGGCGAGCGCATAGGCCTCGTC
>JAJCXU010000180.1 GCA_029263275.1 Ilumatobacter sp. | reverse complement strand
TGTAGACGAACGACAGCGCGTTGCCGGAGACCTCGACGGAACCGGACTGGAACAGCGGGTCATTGCCGCGCTCGGCGAGCAATGTGGCCAACGCGTCGGCGCTGATGTCATGTCCCCACAGATACAGATGCACGCCGGCAGAGTCACGACCTCGAACTTCGAGACGGTCGATCGCAGAGAAAGCCTGCTGGGCGACGAGGTAGCCGGACAACGACGAGGTCGATGCCTCCGGCCCGGCCAAGCGCTCCACCTCGCTGATGGTTCGCAGCCGGTCGTTGGCAATGGTCCAGACCGCATCCTTGAGGGTGATCAGATCTGCGTTGGCTCGCTCGAGCGCGTCGGCGCTCAGACCGCCGGTGCCCGCATCCGCGTCGAGCGTGCTGGCATCGAGCTCGGCTTCGACCTCTGCGGCGAACGCATCGAGCTGATCGAGCCGACTGGTGATGGAAGCGACGAGGTCGATGCGACCGGCGATGGCGAGCACGCCGGGCAGGCCCTTCAACAACGAATCGACGGCCGCAGCTTCACCCGCGACGGCCAAGACGTCCGGCCGAGCGGCCAGTGCTGCGTCGAGTCCGGCGAGGATCTGCTCGTCGCTTGGCGTCGGCCTCGTTGGTGTCCGACTGACGATGCCGATGATGCCGCACATAAGGGTTCCAGGTTACCGACCCCGTAGGTGGGCTGAACGGCAGGCCCGACGTGGCACAGATGGGTCGTCCGAAAATCCATGAGAACATATGATCGTGATTGATCCGATGACAAAACAGGTGTACGATAGACGTATGTTGGCGGATCGGCAACGTGACGAGCGGATGAGTCGGATCACCGGCATCTTGAACATGCATCACGCCGCGCTGGTCGATGAGACCGTCGACTTGTTGGCCAACGAAGACGAGTGGGTTGGCCCGGGCGTCTGGACCATCGAGAGCTATCTCCACTGGCGGGCCGGGGTGTCGTCATCGACGGCGCGTCAGTTGGCGTCGATCGCCCGCCGGGTCGATGATCTCCCCGTGTCGGTCGCTGCGTTCCGACGTGGCGAACTGACGCTCGACCAGATGGCGACCATCGCTCGACGCGCGCCGTGTTGGAGCGACGCAGAGGTCCACGACCTGGCGGTGGTACTCACCGTGAGCCAACTCAATCGGGTGCTGCGTGACTACCCGTTCCCCGTCTTCGACGCCGACGGCAACGAAGTCCGGCCCGAGACGCCCACCGATGACGCGCCGGCCGAGGCGGCTGCGCCTGATTCCGACTCGCGGCCCGACGCATCGCCGACCAAGTCGCCCACCGATGACGAGTACTGCTCGTACACGTTCGGCGACGACGGCGTGTTCCGGCTCCACCTCGCCACCGACTTGGAAACGGGCCGCACCATTTCCTCGGCGCTTGAAGAAGCACACGACCGTCTGTTCCACGCAGGCCAGGAGGACGTCACGATGGTCGACGCGGTCCGCCTCGTCGCGGAAGCCTCTCTTGATGCTGTCGACGATGCCAGCCGTTCGGCCCGCTTCAAGACCAACGTCTTCCTCGACACCGGCGGCACGGCGAAGGACGCAACCGGGTGGACGATCCCCGACGCGATCCGTCAACACATCACCTGCGACGGCCTCCTCTCCCCCATCTTCGTCAGCAACGGTGTCCCGGTCTCAGTGGGTCGCACGCAACGCATCGTCCCCGACCGCACACGCACGTTGATCGAACGCCGCGACAGCGGTTGCTGCACCGTGCCCGGTTGCACCCGCACCGTCGGCCTCGACGTGCACCACATCATTCACTGGGAACACGGCGGCGATACCGACACGTGGAATCTCGTGTTGATCTGCTCGCACCATCACCGCCAGCACCACCGTGGTCGGTTGGGCATCACCGGCAACGCCGACCTCCTCGCCGGCACCGACGGGTCACTCGAGTTCACCGATCGATCGGGGCGAAGAATCTTGCCCTCCGGGGCCACGCCGATCGCACCGATGGGACCAACACCCCCATCGCCAGCGCCCTACGAACACCCCGTCGGCGAACGCCTCCGCCCAGGCTTCATCCACTTCACCCCGCCCTCAATGTTGCCAGCCCCTCCCGCCAAGACCGACGCCGCATGACAAGCCCGAGCCCACCCGCTCGCTATTGCCGGCTGGCCGGTTCGAGTGTTGTGGGCCTCGATCGCTGAGGCGGCCGGGTGCGGCGTGTGGGGCTCTCGTTGATGTCAGGACTGCCGGTATGGATCGAGGGCGCTGATTGTGACTCGGCAAGACGCGTGGATCTGATCAGGGTCGGCCTGGCCTTTGGCTGACGCCGCAACGCCGATGAGCGCCATCGTGAAGAACGCTGCCAGGTCATCGACGTCGGCAGTGTCGCTGAGCTCGCCGACGCGTCGAGCGTTCGCGAGTGCGTTGCCGAACGCTGCGCCGAGTCGCTCGAAGTACGCATCCACGCGTTTGCCACTCGCATCGACGAGCGTGACGCGCTCGACCGCCGTGTTGCACAACAAACAACCGCGACCACGAGCCCAATCCTCGCTCGCCCTCGCGAACCCCTCAAAGGTCGTACGGATCGCATCGAGTCCAGCGCCGGGAGCCTCCACCGCCGCGAGTACCGCCGACAAACTCGTCGCGTTGTAATGGTCGAGCGCCACTTCGAAGAGTCTCTGCTTCGAGCCGAACTCGGCATACATGCTCTTGCGGTTCACGCCGAGTTCCGCCACCAACTCAGCCGTGCTGGTGCCGTTGAACCCCTGCCGATGGAACAGATCCATCGCCAGATGAACCAGCTCGTCTCGGTCGTACTTCTTCACACCACTCATCTGCGCTCCAAGATTTCTGCTTGACATCAGAGTAACCGACCGGTTACCTATACACAAGTAACCGAACGGTTACCTCAATCCGCCTCACGAGGCGCACCACGCAAGGAGCATCAACACCATGAACAGCAACCACGTCACCGTCGTCTACTCCTGGACCGCACACCCCGGCAAACTCGACGAGCTCACCGCGATCTACGCCGAGGTCACCGCACAGATGGAGGCCAACGAGCCAGGCGCCGAAGAAGTGCAGATCCACGTCTCCGAAGCCGAAGACCGCCTGTACATCCGCGACGAATTCGCCGACGCCAACGCCGTCGGCTTCCACCTCGGCACCACCGCCGCCGCCCACTTCCAGAGCCTCCTGGCCATTGCCACGCCGGGTACCTTCTACTTCCTCGGCGACATCCCCGATGAGATGAAAGCAGCGACCGCCGAGATGGGCCTGCCTGCCGAGTTCGCCACCAGCGTCGCCGGGTTCCAGCGCTGACGCCGCGCATCGAAGTACTCGACGTCGAGCCGGGAGCCGAACGCCAAGCACACTGAACCACTTCCGGAGTTCTCAGCGTTCTGGTCCCCGCCACAGAAGACGCTGCTCGCCATCGCATCGAGTCACAACGCGGTCCGATCAGAATCGAGCACACGACAGTGCGTCAGACCGCTCGGTATCGGCACATCCCGATTGGTGCGAGACGGGTGTGAGACGCGAGGAAGCCCGGGGGTTGTGTTGGCTGCGGACCGGCGGTCAGGCGAACTTGGTGCGGGCGATGTCGGCGAGTTGATCGGCGGCGGTTTGTGCTTGGTCGGCGGTGGCGGCTTCGACCATGACGCGGATCA
>JAJCXU010000179.1 GCA_029263275.1 Ilumatobacter sp. | reverse complement strand
GTCCTCGGCTTCGGCACGATCGGCGCCACGAGCCTGGTGTTCACCGCCTCGCGCACGTGGGTGTACCACGAGGCGATCATGTGGGGCGTGGCGCTGACGCTGTGGAGCTGGGTGGCGCTGTTGCGATGGCTGCAGCACGAGGGTCGCTGGTGGCTCGGGCTCGCCTCAGGATGTGCGGCGCTGGCGATGCTGACCCGCCCGTCAGTCGGCGGGGCTGCAGTTGCCGCCATCGGCTGGGTCGTGATCCGACGGGTGCCAGCGGTGCGGCAGTCGGCGCGCCCGCTGGTCGTCGCACTGGTGGCCACGTTGGCCCCGGTGGTCGCCTATGGCGCGGTCAACTGGCTGAAGTTCCGGAAGCTCTTCTCGGTGCCGTTCGATCAACAAGGATTCACGCTGATCGATCCGCAACGGCAGGCCATGCTGGTTGCCAACGACGGCAAGTACTTCAGCCCGGCGAACCTTCCCACCAACCTGGCGCACTATCTCCGGCCGGACGCCCCGCGCCTCGGCACCCGATGGCCCTTCGTCCACTTCAGCCCGAGCGACTTCACCATCGGCGACCGAACCTATGACCTGATCGATGCCACGGCCGGGGTCCCGATCGTGATGCCGCTCGCAGTGGTTGCCGCCGTGATTGGGTGCTGGGCGATCGGGTGGGGCCGTCGCACCGAGTTCGACGACGTCCGGCCGTTGCTCGCCGGGGGAGTGATCGGCACGCTCCCCGTACTCGGCATCGCGTACATCGCGAACAGGTATCACAGCGACTTCCTGCCGCTCCTGCTGTTGTTGACCCTGGTCGCCCTCCCGGTCGCGTTTGACCTTGCCGAGCAACGCTCGGTCTCACGCCGAGTCGTCGTGCTCGCGCTGTGCGCCCTCACACTGCTCGGCACACTCGCGAATGTGCCGTTGGCCTACACGTACCAACGGGCGTACTCACCGAACGCTGGTCCCGACCGGTTGGCGGGATATGTCGATACACAGCGCTCCGTCGGGTCGGTCTTGGGCGATGGACGGGGCGGCGTCGGCGTCGGCGACGAACTCCCGGCGAGCGGACGACTGGACGACGTTTTCATCGTCGGTGAGTGCGAGGCGTTGTACTGGAGTGACGGACTGTCCACCAATGCCGTGAAGCTGTCGAACTGGAACGGCGTCGAACGGCGCAACGGCGTTATTTCCGGCACGATCACCTTTGCTGCTGCCACCGGAGTGCAACGCACGACGCTGCTGACGACGTCTGATGGCGACGAGGCGGTGCAACTCCCCGCACAGGTCGACGCGGCAGCGGTCGACCGTTCAGGGGGTTCGGTGTTCGTCGTGGTCGACCACGAGCGCGACGTGTTCAACTTCGGCATGGACCAATTCATCGGTCCTGACGTCGCTCTGCCGGTCGGCTCGGCGCTGGCTTTCGAGTTCGTCGCGGACCCGCGCGTCGGCGTGCTCGAGGTCTCAGTCGACGGCCAGGTCGTCCTCGCGTCCGGCTACTTCGGAGGTGACGATGTCGCCGTCGCCACCGACGGTGATCAGGCGGCCACGATTGACGCGGTGCCGGTGACCACACCAGTCTGTACACGCCTGTTGCGAGATGCTCGTGACGCCGACGCGGATCGGTAACATCGCCCCCGTGACGAACACCGACCACGAACCCCGCATCGGCATCCTGGTCGTTGCCTACAACGCCGAGCAGCACTTGGCACAGACACTCGATCGGATCCCCGAGGACTTCGTCGGCCGCATTGAGGAAGTGTTCGTCTGCGACGACGCCAGCTCCGACGACACGTATGGCGTTGGAATGACCTACCAGGAGAGCGGTCGCAAGCTGCCGCTGCGGGTCGTGCGGCACCCGGTCAACCTCGGCTACGGCGGCAACCAGAAGTACGGCTACCGCTGGGCGAAGGAGGAGGGCCTCGACATCGTCGTCATGCTGCACGCCGACGGTCAGTATGCGCCTGAGCATCTGCCCGACATGGTCGCCCCGATTGCCGCCGGAGAGGCCGACGCAGTGTTCGGCTCTCGGATGATGGAGCGCGGCACGGCGCTCGATGGGGGCATGCCGAAGTACAAGTACCTCGGCAACCGCGTGCTGACGACCTGGCAGAACACGATGGCAGGCACACAGCTCACCGAGTGGCACAGCGGATATCGCGCCTATTCGGTCGAGGCGCTGTCCAAGGTCCCGTTCCAGGACAACTCTGACGGCTTCGACTTCGACACGGAGATCATCGTGCAGATGATCGAATCGGGCGCACGTATCGCTGAGGTCCCGATTCCGACGTACTACGGCGACGAGATCTGCCACGTCGACGGCCTGCAGTACGCCTGGGACGTCTCGAAGCTGGTCGGTCGGTACCGGATGCACAAGATGGGGTTCGGCACCGGCAAATTGGCCTTCGCCTCCGACTCTTATGAGATGAAGCCCGACCCCGAGTCGTCGCACGGCAAGCTGCTCAACTGGCTCGCCAATCGCGAACCACTCAAGGTCCTCGATCTGGGGTGTTCAGACGGCTCGCTTGGCCAGCGCATCGGATCACTCGGCCATCACGTCACCGGTGTCGACGTGGAGCAACTGCCCGGTGTCACCGACCGACTCGACGACTTCATCCTCGCCGATCTCGATCAGGGCATCCCCGACACGATCGACGGCACCTTCGACCTGGTCCTGTGCGCCGATGTCATCGAACACGTCCGCCGACCCGACCAGCTGCTGCGCGATGCGCACCGCCTGCTCGCGCCCGGTGGCTCCCTGATCGCCAGCATCCCGAACTTCGGGCACTGGTACCCCCGCACACGTTCGGCGCTTGGCTTGTTCGACTACGACCGTCGGGGCATTCTCGACAACACCCACATTCGGTTCTTTACGCGGCGCAGCTTCGAGCGGCTGGCGCGTGAATGCGGCTACACCGCAGTGCAACGTGCCGCGACCGGGCTGCCCTTCGATGTGACCAATCGCGGAGCCGGTGAGAATGCGCCCGCAGCGCGCCTCGGAGTCGTCGGCACGATCGATCGTGTGACGGTCAAGCTGCGTCCTCAGCTGTTCGGCTACCAGTTTCTGTACGAACTGACCTCGACGCCCTGAACGCCGACGCAGCGACGAGGAACACGGCGGTCAACATCGCGCCGTGGAGATGATCGAAGGCAGCGGTCCAGCCGGCGTTCGGGAACGGAGCGTCGCGCCGCTCGATGACGACGATTGACGCAGCGATCACGACGGTCATTGCCGTGCCCGACCCGGCCAGAATCGGCAACACGCGGCCGCGAGCGCGCAGTGCAGCGTCGGCGCTGGCTACCACGAGCGCCACGGCTCCCCATACCGGAGACACCAGCACTCCGACAGCGGCGGCCAGCACGAGCGGGAAGAGCCAGATCTGCCGTGTTGGTCGAGAATGTTCGCCGATGTCGGGCGCATCAGACCGTGTCGAGCCCTGTCGGCGCCACGTCCCGACGACGAGGGCGAGCAGCAGGCCGGCGACTGCCAGCGCTGACAACATCAGTCCGATGGTCACGGCGCGTTGCGCCGTCCAGGTCAGCGTGATCTGTTGTGGCGCCGCCGTTGGCTCGATCCACCAGCCGTTGAATCCGCCGTCGACGATGCGGGGCTCGCCAAGGGCACCCGTGTCGCTGCCAGCCGACCAGCCGACGTTGTGGCCCATGCCGAGCACGAGCCAGCAGCCGTCGGGACAGTCGACCTCGACGACATGTTCGCGGTCGGCGGCTGACAGCAGGCGTGCCGTTGCGATCGTCGGCAATTCGGGTCGCTGGTCCGGCGTCGACAGCATCACCCGGTCGATGGTGAGCGGGTGGTCCAACGCCGACGCCGTGATCCGATGTTCGCCAGCGGGCAGATCGAGCAGGTCGCCGCAGGACGTTGCGAACACGGCATCGCCGGCGAGCAGTGCGGCAGCTGAGGTCGCGAACGCCAATCCGACCGGTGCGCCGTCTACCTCGATCTCGGCGAGTGCACAGTCTGACGAGATGGAGCGATCACGGCCCGGAGCGAATGCGTCGATGCCGTCGGTACCAGTGAGTTCGGTGATACCCGCTGGCATGGTGATCGTGTCGCCGTAGCGTCGCTCGATCACGGTCGACGGTGCGATCTGCGAGATCGTGATGCTGATCGGTTCGCCAACGACGCCCACCGCGTCGGCCAACTCGATCCGGCTGCGGCCGTTCGCGTCGGGTGGGGGCACCGGTGCGGTCACCTCGGAGTCAGCGCTGGACACGACGACCTCGGTGATCGTCGACCACATCCCGTTCGGCTGCACGAGGTCGAGGACGACGATTGGATTGGCGACGGCGTCGATCGTCAAGCTGGCACCGGCCACACCGTCGATGGGTGTCAACCACGTCGTGTCCATGTTGCCGTCGACCGCTGCCGCACCGCGGTGGGCAATACCGGGCAGGCGTCGGTCGGCGACGGCCCCTTCGCTACCGATCAGCGATGCGATCGAGGCATCGGTTGCACGCTGGTCGAGTCGCAACGTCGCAGTGACGTCGAACGTTGCCGCCGAGCTCAGCGGGAGCAGACGCTGCAACAGCGGCTCTGGGTCGGAGCGCCAGTGGGACGCCGCCTCGACACGGTCGCGAGTCAGGACGATGGCGAGCGACTCGTGGCCGGGGGAGATCTGTTCCAAGGTGTCGACGGGCGGCCGCATGTATTCCATCGTTGGTCCGAATCCGGCATCGACTTCGGTGAATCCGACGCCCGCGAGCGCTGCCCGGGTCGTGCCGCTGGCGGGTGTGACGCTGGTGATGACCAGGTCGATCGGCGTGTCTGTCGGGTGGTCCAACTGCACGGTTTGGCCTGTGCCGTCGAGTGTCGCCTCGGTCATGTTCACGAGTTGCTGACCCGCATCGGACTCGATGCTGATCGATGCAATCGAGCGACCGCCCGACGCTGGGACGAGTTGGTGGAGGGTGAGTGTCCCGACCTCCCGGTCGGGGGCCAGCCGCAGCACCTCACCGACGGGATCGGCGTGATCACCCACGGACCAGGCCGTGGAGTGGTCGCCGTCGATGGCCATCACCGCCCGATCCTCGGGTCGATATGCAAACGGCTCGCCGTAGGCCGACGCCACCGCGGTGAGCGGTCCGCGCTGCACCGCAACGGTCTGCGCTCGCTCGTCGTCGGCGGTCGCGTACGGATCCAAACGTTGATCTGACGCGGTCGGCACCAACACGTCGGTCTGCGCCCCGCCGGGTTCGGTGTGGCCGAGCACGTCCTGCGACGAGCGCCAGTGCCGGGCCCGATCCCTGTTCGAGTCGGTGACGATGACCGCCGTGGAGCTGTCGAGTGCATCCAGGTCGCGCGCATTGAGGAGCACTTCGGATCCATCGATCAGCCCAGCGGCCGCTGCGTCGACCACGCCGTCGCCGGAGCCCGAGAACACGATCTCCTCGGTCTTGACACGGACGATCGGGTTCGGATCATCGACATCGAGCACGACTACCGGTGACACCGGGTCTGACGGACTGCCGATCGTGTCTGCATCGACGAGCGGGCGGCCGAACAGGTCGGTCACTGCCACGCTGGGTGCGGTAGCAGCGCCATACGTATGCCGACCGGACAGCCCGGGCGCGTCGAGGAGCAGGTCGTCAACCGCGCCGGCCGCAGGCGTCCGGAAGCGGAGCGTGTCGAGGTCGTTGGCGATCCAGACGGCACCGACACCGAACAGCCGAGCAATTGGCGCCACCGCACTCGGTTCGAGCGTGCCGGCCTGGACACGATCATCGAGGGCGTACAGCAAATCCATTGCCGGTGCGGAGCCGAGGGGGAGGAGATCACGCGTCACCAGCGGACGCGTCGTCGCAGACACGAGCGGTTGATCGACGGTGTAGCCCCAATCGAATGCTCCGAACTCCGCGCCGGGCAGTTGAAGTACACGCATGTTCGCCGGACTGTCGTCGAGCGCGGCCGTTGCTTCTGCCCATGCGGTCGGCAGGTCGCTGTCCCGATCGATCGCTGGATCGACCAGCTCGGCGCGCCATAACGAGGGCGCCGCGCATAAACATTTGATCTTTTTCTTGTTTTAATCGATCGCCCATTCATCCATAACTCTTTAAACTTTTAAATGGCCAACTTTAAAATGTGCTCGATCATTGGCTATCGTTTGGATTGTATCGCCCGCTGATTTTATGTGCAAATAGGATTTTATGTGCAAATGAGATGCGGTTATTCACTGTCAGTTTTTTCTGATAGCTCGTCTAACACATTTTCAAAATCAGCCGCTTCGCGAAAATTTCTATAAACGGAAGCAAAACGCACATAGGCCACCTCGTCTAAGACTTTTAAGCCATCCATGACGAGAGATCCAATTTTATCAGAAGCTACCACGCTTTCGCCTGTTGCTTCTAATTGCCGCACGATGCCGGTGATGAGTTGATCTACTCGTTCATCATCAACTTTGCGTTTGCGCAGAGCAATACGAATGGAACGATAGAGCTTATCTCTATCAAAGGGAACGGTGCGCCCGTTATTCTTGGCTACTGATAGTTCTCTTAATTGCACACGCTCAAAAGTGGTA
>JAJCXU010000178.1 GCA_029263275.1 Ilumatobacter sp. | reverse complement strand
ACCAGGTCGACGCGCCGCTCGCCAAGAACTCCCCATTGGAGACGCGCTCCTGCTGGTTGGTCGTGAAGACCGACCGTTCCTCGCTCGGCTCCCAGCTGTCGACGATCTCGTTGGCCCGCGTCCGGAGTCGAGCGCACTGTTCAACCGACACGAAGTCGGGCAGGACGAGGAATCCGTCGCGGTCGTACTGGGAGATCTGTTCAGCTGTCAGCACGGCTGCAACGGTACCTGTCGTACTCTTCCGGCATGGCGACGTGGACCTGTCCCGACTGCAATCGCGATTTCGGTGCGGTTGGCCGCGGACACATGTGCAGTCCCGGCCTGACGACGGCCGAGTTCGTCGCGAGCGTGCCGGAGTACGTCGCGCCGATCTTCCGGGCAGTCCACGATCACCTCCGTAGGGTCGATACCGAGGTCGATGGCGATCTGATCGTCGACCCGCTCGCGAAGAAGGTGCTCTTCAAGAACGGCCCGACCTTCTGCATCCTCGACGTGAAGACCAAGTGGGTGGCGGTCGGATTCTCGCTGCGCCGTGGCTTGGAGACCGGTCGCCTCTCACGCAAGACGTCCGAACAAGGTGGCCGCTACTACCACGTCATCAACGTGGACGACCCTGCGCTGATCGATGGCGAGTTCCGTGAGTGGCTGACCGAGGCCTATCACCACGGCGCCGGCGGCAAGGGCGCCGCGTCGAAGCCGAGTCGCCTCGATCCAATGGTGCCCGACGACATCGACTTCGAGATCGCGCCGCCGCGCTGAGCCAACTCGTCGCGCGCTATTCGGTGACGGTGACCTGGGCGACCATGTCCGGGTGCAGGGTGCAGAACAGGCTGTAGACGCCAGGCTGCTCGAAACTGATCTCGTAGTTGCTGCCTGGTGTGAGCAGGCCCGAGTCGAAGTCGGTCAGAACGGGAGCATCGGGCGTTCCGGCGGTGACGGTGTGGGGGACCGCATCGACGTTGTTGAAGAACAGCGGCTGCCCCGCCTTGACCGACAAGTCACCGCTGTAGAGGAAGTCAGCGATGAGCGACTGCTCGGCGCCTTCCGGGAAGTCGGAACCCTTGACCTCGCGGGAGTCGAGGATTTCTGAAGCATCGATCACGGGAGCGATGGCGGCGTTCCACATGCCGAAGACACCGAGTTGGCTGTCGAAGTCGTCGGCGACCCACGCGTGCAGCATCCATCCGAGTGCTGCGGAGAAATTGCCGCCCTGCGCCTCGCACTGAGCCTTCGGGAGGAACGTGTCGCGGCCCTCGGAGTTGCCGCGGCAGAGGTTGTAGTGGATGTGCCAGTTGTCGAGCGGGCCGGCGAAAGCTTCAGGATGGTCATTGCCGATGACTTGCGGCGGGATGATGAACGCGGTGCCGACGAGGGTCATCGGATCACCCGTCCACGCGCCGTCCTTGCATTGATCGAGGGCGCCGTCGGCCATCGTGCCGTCGGCCTTGGCGTAGAGCAGGATTTCGGGCTCGGCCGGGTTGAACCCGTCGCCGATCCAGTCGATATTGTAGAAGTGCGAGCCCATGTTGGCGGTCTGAATGCGGTCGCTGACGAAGCCCTCAGCGCACGCCGAGTTCACGTCACGGTGTGCCTCGGCGAATTCATTGAGTGTCGTGAGTTGATCGACCAGCTCAGCCAGTTCCTCGGGGGTCATGGCGAGTTCGGCGGGAATCTCGGCGCCAGACTCGTGGAGTTCGCGCAGCTCAGCGAACGAACAGGGGAGTGCCTCGTCCTGGCAGCGGACGGTTCCGACGAGCGGACCTTCCACCAGTGTGGGGACGACGCCTTCGGAATGTTCCCGGAACACGTACCGCGAATAGCCCGGAGCGCCGCCCGCCTGGAACGTGAGGCCCTGCGGGAACTGGATGTCGGCGCCGGCCTGATCGAACGCGGCGGCCTGTGCGATGTACTCGTTGACCTGGGCGATCGTCTCCGCCTCGACCGGATCGATGGTCGTGCTCGTGGTGCTGGTCTCGGCGGGCTCGGTGACCGGCGGGTCAGTCGGTGCGGGTGCGGGCG
Organism: Ilumatobacter sp.; assembly: GCA_029263275.1. GTDB lineage: Bacteria > Actinomycetota > Acidimicrobiia > Acidimicrobiales > Ilumatobacteraceae > Ilumatobacter_A. Next base: position 1,582 of record JAJCXU010000178.1, on the reverse strand, counting down.
CCTCTGTTGCGACGGGGGCGTCGGTCACGACTGGCGCCTCGGTGGTGACAGTCGGAGCAGCAGCCGGAGTGTCGGAGCCCGAGGCGCAGGCGGCTGCAACCATCGCCAGGGTGACCGAAATCAAGAGTGTTCGTCGCTGTTGCATGGTGGGGCCCCCGAGCCGTCCGTTGAATCGCCAGTCGACAGTAGCCTGCCAACATGGACCTGACCGTGCTGGGCAACACCGTTCGTCATGCGATCGAGCACGTCGAGGTGTTTCCGGCGCCGGACAACATCTCCACTGTCACGTTCACGAACGACGAGCTCAACTCGATGTGTCCTGTCACCGAACAGCCCGATCTGTCGACGGTGGTCATCGAGTACGTGCCCGGTGAATGGTGCGTCGAGTCGAAGAGCCTGAAGCTCTATCTGTGGGGATTCCGCGACCGTGCGGTCTTCGCCGAGGCGCTCGCCGCCGAAATCGCGGGCGAGTTCATGCTGACCGCCAAGCCGAAGCGAGTCACCGTCACGCTCACGCAACGGCCGCGTGGTGGCATCGAAGTGAAGGCCGTCAGCGAACTCACCGCGTAAGACCGCGGCTACTGCTCTTCGTACTGCTGGCCGAGTGCGGCAGGCACGTGAGCACCGCGGCCGACGCTCGCCACGACGAGCAGCGTCACCAGGAACGGCGCCATCTCGAGGAACTCGCTCGGGATGCCCGTGTTGAGGAACGCAAACTTCAGCGCCAATGCATCGGAGAAGCCGAACACGAGTGCAGCCATCAACGCGCCCACCGGATGGTGGCGGCCGACGAGCACCACGGCGAGGGCGACGAAGCCGCGACCGTTGGTGATGTTCTCGTTGAACCGTCCGACGTCGGCGGTCCACCAGGATCCGCCGAATCCGGCAATGGCTCCGGCGATGGTGACGTTGATGTAGCGACGGCGAAGCACGTTGACGCCGAGCGTGCCGGCAGCCTTCGGATGTTCACCGACCGCACGGGTACGCAGACCCCACTTCGTCTTGAACAGTGCCCACGCCGTGATCGCCACCAAGGCGAGTGCCATGTAGACGTAGAAGGTCTGCTCAAACAGGATGGGGCCCAGAATTGGAATGCTGCTCAACCCAGGAATTTCCCACTCGGAGATCGTGCCGGTGCCGTTGAGCTGAGGGTTCTTCGTGAGCACGCGCGAGTCGAGGAACGACGTGAGTCCGAGGACGAAGAAGTTGATCGCGAAGCCGACGATGACCTGGTCGACGTGGAAGCGAATGGCGAGCCACGCAAGCAGCAGGCCGAGCAGGGCGCTGACCGCCATCGCGGCGAGAATGCCGAGCCAGATGTTGGTGGCGGATCCGACGAGCGCCGACGTGAAGGCGCCAGCGAGCAGCAGCCCCTCGATCGCGATGTTGATGATGCCCGAGCGCTCACAGAGGATGCCGCCCAACGCGCCGAGCACCAGGGGTGTCGATGCCTTGAGCGCATCGTGGAGCGTGCCGGTGAGGGAGAACTGTCGCCCGGCAGCAGCCCACGCCATCAGGGTGATGATGAAGAGGAGCGTCGCTGCGGCGAGCAGCGCGTTCTGCAGCTTCGCCGTGCCGCGAG
>JAJCXU010000177.1 GCA_029263275.1 Ilumatobacter sp. | reverse complement strand
CTTGTCGTCGCCGACGAGCCAGATGTTGTTGGTGACCTCCCACTCGCCGCCGTCGAGCGCGAAGATGCCGTCGGTCGTGACGAGTTCGATCGTCACAGCACCACCACGGAGCGCAGGACGTCGCCGCTCTCCATCTTGTGGAACGCCTCTTCGACGTCGTCGAGTGTGATCGTCTCAGAGACGAAGCCGCCGAGATCGAGGCGCCCCTGGAGGTACAAGTCGATGAGCATTGGGAAGTCGCGCTCGGGCAGGCAGTCGCCGTACCACGACGACTTGAGCGAGCCGCCACGACCGAAGATCTCGATGAACGGCAGTTCCACGGTCATCTCAGGATGAGGCACGCCGACGAGGACGACGGTGCCGGCCAAGTCGCGAGCTTCGAAGCACTGCTTGTAGACCGCCGGATGGCCGATTGCCTCGATGCACACGTCGGCACCGTTGCCGTCGGTGACCGACCGGATGAACTCGACGGGATCGGTGGTTTTGGAGTTGACGGTGTGTGTCGCCCCGAACTGCTGGGCCCACTCGAGCTTGCGGTCGTCGATGTCGACCGCGACGATCGTTGATGCCCCTGCGAGCTTCGCGCCGACAATGGCTGCGTCGCCGACGCCGCCGCAACCGAACACCGCGACGCTCTGCCCGCGTGACACCTCGCCGGTGTTGATGGCGGCACCGATGCCGGCCATCACGCCGCAGCCGAGCAGACCCGCCACCGTGGCGGGGGCCTCGGGGTTGACCTTGGTGCACTGGCCGGAATGGACGAGCGTCTTCTCGCAGAATGCCCCGATGCCGAGGGCCGGCGACAACACGGTGCCGTCGGTCAGCGTCATCTTCTGCTCGGCGTTGTGGGTGTCGAAGCAGTACTGAGGCTCACCACGCTTGCACGCGCGGCAGTTGCCGCATACAGCGCGCCAGTTGAGGACAACGAAGTCGCCGGGCACCACGTTGGTGACGCCCTCGCCCACGGATTCCACGATTCCTGCGGCCTCGTGGCCGAGCAAGAACGGGAACTCGTCGTTGATGCCGCCCTCGCGGTAGTGGAGGTCGGTGTGGCAGACGCCGCAGGCCTGAATCGCGACAACGGCCTCACCTGGGCCGGGATCTGGGATGACGATGGTCTCGACAGAAACCGGCTCGCCCTTGGCTTTGGCAATGATTCCCCGTACTTCTTGGCTCATGGCGCCGACGGTAGCGCGGCCGAGACAATGGGACAGGAATCTTGCGTACGGTGTGTCGGTGGGCACTGCACGACGGACCGCTGCAGTGATCGCCGCGCTGGGCGCCGTCGGTGGATGTGGGGAAAGTGAGGCGGGTTCGCTGCCGTCCGAGGTGGTACTGCTCGTCGAGTCCGATGTACAGGGTGGTCACGATCAGGCGGTGTTCGCTGCCGTTCCTGAGGTGCTGGTCACCGTTGACGGAGCAGTGATTCACGCGGCACCTGAAGAGTTCGCCATCCGAGGAGAACTGATTCCCGACGTCTGGGTGCAGACGCTGAGCGCAGAGGGTGTCGACGTGGTGCAACAGGCAATCGATGATGGATCAGCGCCGACGAACATGGTCGACCTGCGAGCGCTCGTCGGGGCTCAACTCGGCTCGACAGAGTTCTATCTACCCGATGCGTATCGATTTCGGGCAGTCGAGTCCGGACCGGAGTCGGGGTTCGACGATTCGGATACGCCGCTCATCCGATGGCCAGACACGGTCTCGGTGCCCTTGGCCGATGCCGCCGCGTGCGTGATTCTTCCCGAGATCGAGGTCGGCGAACTCTTCGAGACGGCCGCTGACGGCAGTGCGTTCGTCGACGACGGCATCGTCTATCGCGTGGTCGCTGCACAGGATTGGCCTGGAGCACCGTGTTGACAGAGGACGCGTGTACGCGACGTCAGAACAGGCGGAGTTCGTCTGGCTTCATGCCTCGGAGTTCGTCGTAATCGACTTCAACCCACGTGAAACCGCGTGACTCCGCCAGCACCTTGGCCTGCGGCTTGACGACTTGCGCGACAAACACGCCGCGGATCTCACCGAGTGACGAGTCGAGCTTGAGGCGCTCGATGTAGCGAGTGAGCTGTTCGACACCGTCGATCTCGCCCCGTCGCTTGACCTCGACGGCAACCACGGTGTCGGCCTCATCCCGGCACACGAGGTCGATTGGACCAATGGCGGTGGGATATTCACGCCGCACGAGTGTGAGCCCGTCCTCGATGGCGGCAGGGCTCGCTGCCAGCAGCTCCTGGAGATGCGCCTCGACGCCGTCCTTCTGCAAGCCGGGATCAGTTCCCAGTTCATGGTCGGAATCGCTGAGCACCTCATGGAGCGTGATGGTCAACGTCTCCTTCTTCGGGTTCGTGACGATCCAGCGATGGCCACCGCCCTCGGCCTCGTCGTCCTGCTCCTCGACTACCTTGTTCGGTGCATTCATCCAGTTCAGCGGCTTGTACGCGCCGCCGTCGGCATGAATCGCGACGCAGCCGTCGGCCTTCACCATGATCAGGCGGTTGGCCTCGGGAAGGTGGGCGGCGAGCTTGCCGGCATAGTCGACGGAACAGCGGGCAATGACCAGACGCACGGGAGGCGACGCTACCGCATCGATCAGCGAGTCGACTCGACGTGCGCATGCATCCGCTTCTGGATCAGGGCGCGGCGTTCCTGCAGTTCCTTGTAGGTGATGGAGTTCACGTTGGCGTCCAGACCCATACTCGCCTTGACCCCATCGAGATCGAACTCGACGGCGGTCGGATCGACACCGAGTTCACGGCCCAACCGCTCGCCGTGCTTCTGTGCGAACAGCATGGAGATGTTGGCGACCTCACCGAGCAGATCGAGGTCGGGGGCCAGTCGAGCGATGGCGCCATCCAGGAAGACGAGGTTCTTCACATAGAGCATGAGCTCTTTCGGGAGCTTGGCGCCGTAGCCGAGCAGCGCCTTGACCACGCGCTGCACCTCGGTGATCATCTCCTCACCGGTGAGCGTTGTGGGGTCGATGACCTCTTGGTCGAGCCGCAGATCAGTGATGACCGCATCGAGGTCGGTGTCGGCGGGGAGTGCGCCCAGGTCGCGCAGTGCCGCCATCTGGCCCTTGATGTCATTGGTCGTGGCGCTGAGCATCAACCGCAAGAAGGCGTTCCGGCGGGGTCCGCTGAGGCGCCCGACGATGCCGTAGTCGAGCAGGGCGGTTCGTCCGTCTTCGAGTACGAACAGGTTGCCGCCGTGGAGATCGCCGTGGAAGATGCCCTCGACCACAGCGCCTTCCATGAACGCGACCATCGCGGTGCGCACCACGTCTTCGGTGTCGATGCCAGCGTCTTGCATGCCAGCCACGTCGTCGAAGTTGAAGCCGTACACGCGCTCCATCACGAGCACCCGACGCGTCACCAAGGTCGGGTGGGGGCGAGGCACGACGTACCGATCCTGATCGAGGTCGTGCAGCATCGCTGCCACGTCGAGCATGTTGGCCGCTTCCATTCGGAAGTCGAGTTCCTCGACAATGGTCTCGGCGAACAGTTCGACGAGCGACGGCGGGTTGGCGAGCGCTGCGACGGGAATGCGGCCAACGAGATGCGGGGCGAGCCAGGCCATGACGCGGAGGTCCTTGCGGACGAACTGCGAGACCGAGGGGCGTTGCACCTTGACGACGACGTTCTCCCCGGTGATCAGCGTCGCGGCGTGCACCTGAGCAATCGACGCAGCGGCCAGCGCGGTTTCGTCGAAGGATGAGAACACGTCCTCGAGCCGGGCGCCGAGGTCCTGCTCGACCGTGAGCCGCACGACGTCGAACGGCTCGGCAGGAACCTGGTCGCGACACTTCTTGAACTCGTCGACCAGCTCGGCTGGGAAGAGGCCTTCGCCGGAGGAGATGATCTGTCCCAGCTTGATGTACGTGGGCCCGAGGTGTTCGGCGGCTTCGCGTAGACGGCGCGAGATCACGGAGCGGCTCGCCTCGGCGGTGTCGAACGCGCCGCGCCGCTTCTGGGCTAACCACGGCAGCACGGCACGACCCAGGTGCGATGACACGGTGATCACACGAGCGCCTGGAGGCAACTTCGACGGTTTGGTCAGCTGCGGGACCTCGGCTTGGGCTGCAGCTCGAAGCGTCTCGGCGAGGTCGAGCCAGCGCACGTCGTCGCGCTGGAGTACCCACGGGCCGACCTCGGTGAAGGCCGCCCACCTTCGATCAGCCCCACCCGTCGGGGGAGCAGCGGAGTCGGAGGGAGTCGACATGCACCAATGATGCCGGAAACCCGAGGAGGGAGCATCGCGGAGGTTGACGGAATCGTGAGTCAAGTGGCACGTCGACCGTGCCGAAATGATGGCATGAGCGCAATCTTCTTCACTGCGGCCGAGGTGTGTGTGCTGTCGGGCTTCGCTGCCGGACTCTTCCGCAAGCGCGCAGTTCTGCGCCCCGCCGCGGTTCGCGTCCACGACTGATTGCCGCGCGCCGAGGTACAGCTGCCAACATCGGGGTATGGCAGAACGCCCCTTCAACGTGCTCGGTATCCAACAGATCGCCATCGGCGGTCTGGAAAAGTCCGCGCTGTCTGGCTTGTGGACGGGATTGTTCGGTGTCAGCAAGGTGGGTGACTACGTCAGCGAGTCCGAGAACGTGGATGAAGACATCCTCCAACTCGGCACCGGCCCGCATGCCGTTGAAATCGACCTCATGCAGCCGCTCGATCCCGAGGTGTCGCCCAAGGTGCATGTCCCCACGCTCAATCACGTCGGTCTGTGGATCGACGACCTCGAGGCCGCGGTTGCCTGGTTGACCGAACAGGGCATGAGGTTCACGCCCGGCGGCATCCGCAAGGGAGCCTCAGGCCATGACGTCTGTTTCGTCCACCCGAAGGGGAATGAGGCCGCGCCGCGTTCTGGCGAGGGTGTGTTGATCGAATTGGTTCAAGCGCCGTCTGACGTGATCGCCGCGCTGTCGTCCTGATCGGTCGAGAAATTCGGCGGCCGCTTTTCCCGAAGCGCAGCGATGCCCTCGGCGTATTCGGCGGTTCGCATCGCCACATCGAGGAGTCGAATCGAGTCGTGCACCGACTGAGCCGGATCATGGCGCAGCAGGTCGTCGGCGATCTGCTGCTTGGTCGTGGCGACGGCCAGCGGGCCCGTTGACGCGGCAAGTGTGCGCGCGTAC
>JAJCXU010000176.1 GCA_029263275.1 Ilumatobacter sp. | reverse complement strand
CGCTTCCCGCCGCGGCGTTACGCGCTGGTGCCCGCTTCGGTTCGATTGGTGATCGCCCGCTCGACCCGGCGTTCGAACGAGCATTGCGCGACACGGTCGTCGTTGAACTGCTGACGCATCACCAGGTTGCTGCTCACTCGGGGACCGGTGCAGACGATGATCTGGAGACGGTCCCGTGTGCGAGCCCGACGTTGCTGGCGGACACGCTCGAGTATCTCATCGAGTTGAGTGGCACTCGTGTCGAGGCGCACAACCTGACTCACGGCGTCGTCATCACCGATGCCATCGCGCACGAGCCGCGGTTGCGCGTGCCGTACCCCTCAGGGCTGAGTGACGCCAAGCGCAGTCCGTTGTTGTTCGACGGGCAACGTTCCGTATTGATCGTCGACCGTGCTGGCCGCGCGCGCACAGAACTCCAGGCGCACCGACTGGATCGATTGCATCCGAGCAGCGCGCCATTGCTGCCGGTCGAGCGCGAATTCGTCGACAGTGGCTCCCTCGTGGCCCTGGCCACTCGGCAGCTGGGCGGCATCGGGTTCTTCTTGCGTGAGGACCGCAGCATCTGGACCTTCGTCGACGGCCAACCACTGGTCATTCGTCGAGGCGAACGCTGGACCGCGTTCCCGCTCTGGCTCGCCCGCGCCATCGGCAAGAAGATCGGCGGAGGCGCAGCGGTCGAACTGATTGTCGGCGCTGCCATGCTGGTGTCGGTCAAGACGGGTGGCGCGATCTTCGCGATCGTCGACGATGCCGACGCACTCGACGAATTCGTTGCGGGGAAGGATCGTTTCGACCTACGCGACGAGCTCGATGACGACGATGATCTTCGACCCGAAACGAAGCTCCATCACCTGATCGACGCTGGCGACCTCGACACACAAACCTTGGCGCGTCTGGCCGAACTCGACGGCGCAACGGTGCTCGACCGCGAGGGCCGCCTGATGACCTACGGCGCCATCATCGCAACGTCGGACAGCCAGCACGAGGGCGCGCGAACTGCGGCCGCGAAGTCACTGTCGCACCGTGCCCTCGTCGTGCTCAAGGTGTCCGAAGACGGGGACATCACCGTGTTCAGCAACGGTGAGGCGGTGGCGACGTTGTTGCCGTCGGGCACCGGTCACTGACGAAGCGGTCAGGCACTCGGTAGCGCGGCGAGGAGTTCGTCGACGTCGGGGCGCGCATCGGGCGAGGCGGGACGGAAGAGCTTGATGATGGTGCCATCGGCCCCGACGACGACGTCAGCACCCAGCTGCAGGATGTCTTCGTGCGTGCGTCGGAGTTTGCGACCTGACCGCACGAGCTGCGCGTACATCTTGAGAGTGCCGAGCGACCAGACCTGTCGTCGAGTCCCACGCTCGACGCCGAGTGCCCGGTACAGCTCACGATCGACATCGGTGACGACGGGGAACCTGACGCCGAGGTGCTCAACGTAGGAACCCAGTCGTTCGGGATCGGTGAACGTGACGACCGCAATCTCCGCGTCACCGAACTCTTCGAGGCGCTCGCTCACGGCGAGCACGTGCTCTTGGCACGGCAGTCAAGCGAGGTGTCGGTGCAGGATCAGTACGAGGGGCACGCCGCGACTGCGGTGGGTGCCGCTGTTCCATGACCCCGCCGCTGACGTGAGGTCGAGCTCGGGAAGCTGGTCGCCCGCGCGCAGTGTCATGGGGCGCAGTGTCATGGGGAAACCGTAGATGGCGGTGGCCATCGGCGCTTGACGGCTCGGTCGATTCGTTCGGCATCGGTGAACGACAACAGGCCGGTCACCATCAGCGGACCGAAGAACCCGACGATGACGAACACCTCGATGAACGCGTGCAGGGCGATGCCGAGGACGATCAACAGTGGACGCAAGCGTTTGACCCACAGCAGCATCGCCAGGGCGAGCTCGATGCCAAGTGCACCCCAGGTGAAGACGGCGATGATGACGACGTTGCTCACCAACCATTCGGGACTGTCGAACCGTGCGAGGTCGCCGATGCGCAAGACGGTAGACACGGCAGTTCCATCGCGCCAGAGGTTGCCGCTCTTCGACCAGAACGCAATGAAGTAGATGACCATCATCTGGAGTTGCAGGAGGCGCAAGCCCCACGGAGCGACCAGCGGCGCGGTTCGCAGGGCGTCGCGGCCGTACCGTCGCCACCGATCGACCGACAACGCGGCACCAGTCGGGCTCAGAGCGAGCAGCACGGCGAAGTTGCGGAGCACGAGGTCGCCGGAGTTGAGGATCACGGGGTTGCGGCGTTGCACGGCTACGAGGACGAGGAAGGTCAGGATGAACCACTCGGTGGGTCGCCATCCGACGACGATCGCGATTGCCGCAACGACGAGCACGATGAGGGCGATCCAGATGGCGTTGGTGGTGTCGAGGTCGAAGTAGCGCCAACGACCTTGCGTGGCGAATTCGCTCGGTACGAGGGCGTCGGAGCCGAGCAAGTCGTCGACGTCCATGGCCATCGTGAGCGTCCACCCCAAGAGCACGAATCCATAGATGATGCGCATGATCGCCAGCGGCCATGCCGGGCGTCGTCGTTGCAGGAGGACATCGATGCCTCGTTCGAGTGCTGCTGACGTTCGGTGGAGGACATCGCGTGCTGTGTCGGCGCCGCCGGTATCGGGGTCGGCCATCAGCGGGTCCACTCGTAGAACTCGAACTGGTTCTCGCTGTTTTCGAGCACGCCGTCTTTGGTCAGCGGGCCGAGCACTGTCCATCGCCGAACCAACCGCACGGTGTTCGGTTCCTTGCCGTCGAGCTGGTTGTGGTCGGCGATCCATGCGGCTGACGATTCCCAATATCGTTCGTTCTTGTCCAGGCGGACGCGCTCTTGCCACTTGCGCCAGCGATAGCTGCGCAGCACGCCGATGATCGGGTCGAAGTCGGGCACGGTCCATTCCGTCGTGCTGCCGTCGTCGTATTCGAGAATGGCAACCACCTGGATCGTCTGGTCGCGTGGGTTCGGGCTGAAGACTTCCCAGCTCTGGTCGTATCCCGCATTGATCGCGGGCGACCAGACGATGTCGACCGTGTCGCGCAGCGGGCTGGGTGGCATGTTCGGCCCAAGGATCCAGATCGACATGACGAACACGACGACCGCCACGAAGGTCTGGCCGACCGTTGAACCGAGCAGTGCGGTGT
>JAJCXU010000175.1 GCA_029263275.1 Ilumatobacter sp. | reverse complement strand
GACGGCGGCCAGCGGCGGTGCGTGCTGTCGCTCGAATCTGCCCACGGCCTGCGGTGGATCGTTCCCGAGGGGTCGCTCCTGCCGCTGGACCTTGGTGCGTCAGGTCGGTTGTTGAGTGGCGAACCGACCCGCACCGGCTGGTTGCAGAGCATCGGTGAACGTGAGGCGGGCGTGGCATCGGTCAGTGCCCCGATTCGCACGGCGGACGGCGCTGTGGTCGCGGCGTTGTCGGTGAGCGGGCCAGTCGAACGACTCACGAAGCAGCCGGGCAAACGCTTCGGCCTCACCGTCGTCGCCGCAGCGAACGAAATCCGGCTGTAGCGCCGTCAGCGCGCGCTGCGAAACTCGCGCCACAACCACCAGAGCAGCGGGAGTTGCATCGGCAAGCGGATCCAGTTGGCTGGCCCTGTGGCGGTGCCGACGCTGCGCGTGAAGCGGCCGTCGACCGGCTTCGGTTCGACCTTGTTGACCGCCATGTCGACGTTGGCCGGGAACACGGCGATCGTCAGCAGCAGCAGACCGAGGGCCGAGACCTTCCGTGTCTTGGAGCTGAGCATGCCGAGGCCCAACAGCAGTTCGGCGGCGCCGCTGACTCGGTTGGTGAGCGCGGCGTTCGGAAACCAGTCCGGCACGATCGATTCAAAGAAGTCGGGCTTCGCGAAGTGGGCAACGCCGGCACAGGTGAAGAAGACGCCTGCAGCGATCGACGAGGGTCGGGGCGAATTCGTGGTCATCGCTGCAGTCTGGCCGACGAGTTCAAGCCGCTGGGAACTCGATGACCTGCACGATGGCCGCTTCGTCGATGAGGCTCCGGCGGGGCGACGTGGTCGAAGCGAACTCAGCCCAACTCAGGCAGCGTTGGACGGATTGGTCGGTTTCCCATTCCGGATCTCGCGCGCCCAACGGCTTGATCACCGTGCCATCGGGTCGAATCAAGTGGATCTGGCCGTGGCGATCGCGTCTCCCGCGCAGCCGCTTTCGATGTTTCCACCGGTCGTGGCTCCCGCAGAGTGGGAGCGCGTTCGCTTGATTCGTGTCACCGTGATCGGCCGCCCACTCGTCGACGTGGTCGATGTCGCAGAACTCGGCGGGAACGTCGCTGCCACGTTGCCCACAACGCACCGCCAGAAGACGGGCGGCGTCGCGGGCCGCGCCGCTGAACAGTCGCTGCTTGCGGCCGTGGTCGATCACGACGCCGTGGGCATCAACGACGACGCGCCGAATGCTGCCGCGAACCATTGCTCGAAGTGCAACGTCGGGGTGAACGGGTGTGCCGGTGCCGGTGGCGCACAGGCGAGTCGTTGGATTGACCGGATGACTGTCATCGTCGAGATCGATCTCGAGGAAGCCGTGGCGGGCGAGTGCCTCGATGCCGGTGTTCGGGTCGATGATGAAGTTGACCAAGGGCTCGGGGCGGAGACCGTCGGCCGGTGCCGTCGCCGAGTCGATGAAGATCTGGTGCAACGCATCGAACTTGCGCTGACGCGCCGTGCGGGGGAGTGGGTGGGCGAGCGCTTCGTCGCCGTGCTCGTTGCGCCGGGCTTCGAAGTCTTTGTCGATCTCCGCCTCGACAGCCCGGTCGAACACTGCTTTGATCTCGGCGGCGGCAATGGGGTCGCCGCCCGAGGCAGAGATGTCGACCGCGGCGTTGTTGACCGTGACCGATGCCGTGCGCTCTTCTTCGTGGAAGCGCTGGTCGTCGAACGCCCCGTCGAGGTCGGCCTGCACTTCGAAATGCTTCACAGCGGTGAGGAACTCGTCGTAGTCGAGCCGCTCCGCAGAGTCGGTGAGAATCGGCTCGAACTCGGCGAAGCGATGCCCGGCTCGTGGGTGAGCGGCAGCGGTGGCGAGCCGGTCGACCTGGCCAACGCCCACGCGGCCCTCGGCGAGGGCATCGGCAATCTCTGGATGCTCGTTGACCAGTCGAGCCCGGCGACGGATCGTGCGTGCCTGGGCGGACGAGCAGTTCAGCTGCTGTTTGAGGTACGTGTTGACCGACCGATGTGCGTGGTTGACGTGTGCTTGCTTGGCTTGGACGACGGCCGCAATCGCTGCGAGCTGCAGCTCGGCCTGCTCGCGAGCGAGCTTCGCTGACGCCAACGCCTGATCGAGACCGTCGATGGAAAGCTCCATCAATTCGTCGACCAGTTGAGGGAACATACGTTCGATCATATCGGACGTGCAGCCCCTGTGACCAGGGGTGGGTTGGCATCGACACCTACGTGCTGGCAGGTGCCTCCAGGTCGCCGCCACTCGTTGCTGGCCGCCTGTCTCGGCGCCGTCGCTTGTCACCGGCCGAGACCCCCGCACGATTTCTGCACCGGTCTGGAGCAGGCGTTCGGTCGACGAACCAGCACGCTGTGGCGGCAAAGAAATCTCAGGATTTCTTCACCGTCTCCGCCGCGAGACGGAGACGGGAATCAGCCCGCAGCGGGGTGATCCGAAGCGTGCAGAGGAGTTGGCTGGTGAGTACGGACCACAAGGCCGATTACCGATGACTCCCACCGAACTCTCCACCGACACCCACCCGGCCCAGACCGGAGCGACCGCCGAACGCGGAGCGATGCGACGGGTCCTGTCGCTCCACGACTTCCGCCTGTTGCTGGTCGGGAGCTCGACGTCGTTGCTTGGTGACCAATTCGCATTGATCGCCACGCCGTGGCTCGTCCTCCAGTTGAGCGACGATCCGCTCGCGCTGGGCATGGTGCTCGCGCTCGAGGGAATCCCACGCGCCCTGTGCATGCTCGTCGGCGGCGCCGTCACCGACCGGGTCTCGCCACGACGGGTGATGCTCGTGACCGACATCGTTCGTGGCGCGATCGCTGGAGCGATGGCGGCGATCGTGCTGGCTGGCGCCGTGGAGATGTGGATGCTCTATGTGTTCGCGCTGTGCTTCGGGCTGATCTCGGGCTTCGCCGTCCCGGCCCAGAACAGCATGGTCCCGACGCTCGTGCAACGAGACGATCTGCAAGCCGGCAACGCCGTGATCATGGGCACGACACAACTGGCCGCCTTCGTTGGCCCGACATTGGCCGGCGTCGCCATCGCTGCATCCTCGACGTCCACCACGGGTGTCGGGCTGGCGTTCGGACTCGACGCATTGACCTTCGCGATTTCCGCCGTGACGTTCGCGCTGATGCGTACGCCACGAGCTGCTGTTGCTCAGGCCGAGGTCGCCCGCCTCTGGGAGTCGATCACCGATGGCTTTCGGCATCTCTGGGCTGATGAGGCCATGCGTTTCGTCTTCTGCCTGTTGGCGGCGGTGAACTTCTTCGTGGTCGGTCCACTCCTGGTGGGGATCCCACTGCTCGCGCACCAACGGCTGGCCGAAGGGGCCACAGCCTTCGGCGTGTTGATGGGAGCCTTCGCCATCGGGAACCTCGGCGGCTACGTGCTCGCCGGAGCGACCCGCTCCCCATCGGGCACCGTGATGCGTTTCATCATCCTCGGTGTCCTCACGGGGTATGGCGTGATCGTCGCCTCACTCGGCCAGATCACTCACACCTGGCTCGGTGCTGTGCTCCTCGCAGGCCTCGGCGCCGGCAATGGCTACCTCGCCATCACCTTGTTCACCTGGATCCAAGCACGGACTCCGCACCAACTGCTCGGTCGCACGATGAGCCTGCTCACCTTCGCCAGCCTCGGGCTGGTGTCGATCTCCCAAGCTGCCGTCGGCGGCCTGAGCAAGTGGGACCTCGACGCACTCTTTCTGCTGTCCGGCGGCCTCGTTCTGGCGACCACTGCCTGGGCCGCCACCAGCCGAGGGCTCGGAACATTCACCGACAGCCTCACTCAACCCGCAACTCAACCCCACCATGACCTGGAGGAAACGTGATACCCACCACCGGCGAGCATCGCCTCGTCATCGAACACATCACCAAGAAGTACGGCGACCGCGCTGTCGTCGACGACCTGTCGTTCACCGTCGAACCGGGCCGAGTCACTGGGTTCCTCGGACCAAATGGCTCGGGCAAGTCGACCGCGATGAAGATCATGCTCGACCTCGCTGCGGCCACGCACGGCACGGTCACGATCGGCGGATCGCGCTACCGCGATCTCCCCGACCCGGCCAACACCGTGGGCGTCGTGCTCGAGCCCAACGCATTTCACCCTGGGCGGTCGGGTCGCAACCACCTGCGGATCGTCGCTGAGGCGTCAGGCCACCCGCTCTCCCGAGTGGACGATGCCCTTGACGAAGTCGGTCTTGGACCGGAGCCGGCACGTCGTCGGGTCGGCACCTACTCACTGGGCATGAAGCAACGACTCTCGCTTGCCGCAGCGCTGCTCGGCGATCCGCCTGTGCTGATTCTCGACGAACCTGCCAATGGCCTCGACCCTCAAGGCATCCACGATCTCCGCGACCTGCTCCGTGCTCGGGCGGCCCGTGGTCACACCGTCCTCATCTCGAGCCACCTGCTCACCGAGGTGCAGCACCTCGTCGACGACGTCGTTGTCATCAACAACGGCCGACTCGTCGTCACCGGCACGATCGATGATCTGACCGATCATCGAGCCGTGGTCCGCACCCCGGAACCCAAGAACCTCGCGGCCCGCCTGGCTCGCACCGGCGTCGACATCGGACTCTCGGGAGCCGACGCCCTCGTTGTCGCCGGACTCAGCCTCGAACAGATCGGTGATGTCGCGCACGACGCCGGCATCGCACTGCACGAACTGTCGGCGGACGCCGGGTCGCTCGAAGACGTGTTCCTGTCCCTCACCACCAGCACCGACCAGGAGGTCGATCAGTCATGAGCTCAACCAACCTCGTTCGTAGCGAGATCCGCAAACTCACCACCACCCGCATGCCGCTCGCC
>JAJCXU010000174.1 GCA_029263275.1 Ilumatobacter sp. | reverse complement strand
TCAACGAGCGAGAGGTCGTACGGTCCGTCGACCATCGCGGTGGAGGCCTCCGGGAACGAGGCGATCTCGATGGCACCAGCGACCGCGAGGAGTTCGTCCTCGCAGTCGAGCAGCGACAGCTGGCAACCGTCGCACGACGCGAACTTCCACACCGCCAAGCGTGGCGTGCTCGACGGTCGGGGCAAGACGGTCGGCCGACTCACAGCTCGCTCCGTGTGAGGAGATCCCCGAGGCGATCGGCGCGAACCACCGGCCCGTCACGACAGATCAGCAGCGGACCGAGTTGGCAGTGACCGCACCAGCCGTTCGCGCACTGCATGTTGCGTTCGAGGGTGACTTCCACCTGGTCCGCCGGCACGCCATTCGTGCGGAGTTCGGCGACCGTGGCGTGCATCATCACGTCGGGGCCACAGACGTAGGCCTCGACCTGCGATGACGACTCGATGGTCGTGGCGACGAGGTCGGTGACCAAGCCGGTCGCACCGCCCCATTCGACGTCGTCAGGGACGGTGTCGACCGTGACAACGACCTCGACGCCACGCTTGACGAGGCCAGTGAGCCACGCGTCGTACAGCACGTTGGCCGGGTTGCGGGCGCCGACGAGCACCGTGATCCGCGGCCGCTCCGGCGATGGGAGCGCCACCGCTTCTTCGATCGCCGCACGCAGCGGCGCCAACCCGATCCCCCCCGCGATGAACAGCGCGTGGCGCGACCGGCACCGATCGATGTCCCAGGGAATACCGAACGGTCCACGCACGGTGATGACGTCGCCCTCGGCGACGTTCGCCAGAGCGTTCGTCACCGCCCCCTCGCGCCGCAGCGTGAACGCGTGCGCGGAGTGATCATCGGAGCGGGAACTGATCGAGATCGGTACCTCGCCGACTCCCGACACACCGATCATCGAGAACTGCGCCGGCTGGAACGGGGGCGGCTGCCCTTCCACCGGCACGACCCGGAGGGTGACGACGTCGCTGGTCTCGAGCACCTTCGACGTCACACGGAACGGCCTCGGAACATCGGGTGAGACCTCAGGCGAGACAGGGGGTGGGGTGGTCGAGGTGGCTGTGGTCATGACGTCCCTCCGGTCAGTTCGCTCACTCGTGTTGCCTCGTTGACGAAGTCGATGCCCACCGGACACCATGCGGTGCACCGTCCGCACCCGACGCAGCCGCTCTCACCGAATTGGTCGTGCCAACTGCCCAGCTTGTGCGTCATCCACTGGCGGTAGCGGGACGCGAGCGATGACCTGACCGAGTGCGAGCCCAGTCGGCTGAACTCGAGACTGAAGCACGACTCCCACGACCGCCATCGATCGACCTGGCGCCCCGTGAGGTCTCCGATGTCGTCGATGGTCGTGCAGAAGCACGTCGGGCAGACGGCAGTGCAGTTGCCACAGGCCAGACAGGTCTCGGCGATCTCGGCCCACGCTTCTGCATCGTGGGCCGACTCGTAGCGCTCGCGCATTGCGGCGGCATCGAGCCGACGGCCGATGTGATCCGTCGCCGCTGCACGACACGAATCGACAGCCGCGTCGTCACCGTTGGTCGGCGGCGACCCGAACCCGTCGTCAGCCAGTTGGTCGACGACCGCTCGACCCCGTGCGCTGATCGAGCGAAGGACGTACTGCGGGTCGGCAGCAGCGTTGGCTGGGTCGACGAGTTCGGTGATCTCGAGATCGTGGGCGACGGACCGTCCGTCGACGTGGGGGCCGGTGTCCATGGACGTGCAGAAGCACGTGTCGGCGGGCCAGCCGCAGTTGACGACGACCAGGAACGCATCGCTGCGCAACCCCACGTACGTCGGGTCCGGCGTCGGCGGTCGATCAATGAGCACCGTGTCGAGCCGTTCGAGTGCGGCCAGTTCGCACGGTCGCATCCCGAAGAAGGCCTGCCGCCGCGACCGTCGGCCAGCGACCTCCACGCTCACCGTGTGCTCGTCGGCCGACTGTTGCATTGTCATCGTCCGCACTCGAGGCGGGTGCACGAGCGGCTTCCATGACTGTGCCGGCAACGCCCATCCAAATCGGGCGCGATCGTCGCGCTCCTGGAGTTCAACGTGTCCGGGTGTTGCGGTCGTGGTCGCTCCGAGCGGCAGATCATCGATTGATTGGAGTGGTCGAACGACGATGGCACCGTCACGGACGACAGGCCCAAACACGTCGTAGCCACCCTCGATCACGATGTCGAGGAGGCGCTGCAACCCAGCGATGCCAACGGTCGAGGAGCGCGCGGTCGCCATGACTTACGGTCTCACGATGTGCAGGGCGCGACCAGAGTCCTTCGACCAGGCGTGGCGCACAGCTGGGTCGAACAGCATGGTCACCCAGGTCGGCCACATTGGTCGGCGACTGCCATCTGGCTCTGGGTGACGAGTATCAGCCATCGCAACTGGGTCGGCGTCAGCACTTCGCAGGCCTGCCCCCAATGCAGGCTCACCACGTCGCCGATCTCGGCAGAGATGGAGCTGCTCACGTGCTCGACCTCGGTGGGCCCCCAGCCCAGTCGGCCGTTCCGCCACACCATTGGTGTTCGCTGCACCACCAGATCGTTGCCACATCCTCCGATGACTCTCCCCCAGCTGATCCGGCATGAATCGACGATGGCAAGCGGCTCGTCGACCACGCCCTCGCGCATCAGTCCGACCCAGGGCGAGGCGACGAGCACGTGGTAGGCGTGATTGGCAACTCCGTTCGGCACCGACAGCTCGACATGGTTCCAGTTACGGCCTGAGCGCTGTCTGAACCGGTCGTCGATCGATCGCCCGAAGTCGGCGGTCAACACGCGCTCGAGCAGCGGATTCCCGATCCAATAGGCCTCCACGACGGCGTCCGCGAGCGGGTCGGTGTGGGGATCGCTGCAGCGGTTGGCGCCGGCCAACAACTCAAGGTAAGGGAAGGCCGCGGCGAACTCGCGGGCTGAGTGACGGAGTTCGGCGACCGCGTTCGCTGCGATCAGTTCGGCGAACGCTGCTGCCGCACCGGGCCCGCAGTAGCCGAGGCGATTCGGCGGCGATGCGTACCGAGCGAACCTGATGGCCCCACACTCGCTCGCCTTCTGCGGGGCGGTCGTCGATGG
>JAJCXU010000173.1 GCA_029263275.1 Ilumatobacter sp. | reverse complement strand
ACGGCGTTCATCTCCGAACGCTTCAACATCAAGGAGGCCGCCACCCTGTCCGGAGCCGCCGGTGCCGTGTCGAGCGAGATCGACATCATCACGGGCGCCACCAATCACAACACACGCCACCCCATCGTCACCGCCTCGTATGCAACGACGATGCACCGCCTCACCGACGGACGCTTCTCGCTCGGCATCGGGCGCGGCATCGCGCCGATGTTCAAGGCATTCGGCATCCCACCGATCACGACCGCCCAGATGGAGGACTTTGCGCTCGTGATGAGGCGACTCTGGAAGGGCGAGACCGTCGTTGGCCACGACGGCCCCATCGGCAGCTACCCGGTGCTGCGTCTCGACCCGACGTTCGACGAGGACATCCCGCTCTCCATCGTGGCGTTCGGTCCGAACACTCTCGAGTTGGGTGGCCGCCTGTTCGACAACGTGATCCTGCACACCTTCTTCACCGACGACACCTTGCAGCGCTGCGTGCAGACGGTGAAACGGGCTGCCGAACAAGCCGGACGGGATCCTGCGTCGGTCCGCGTCTGGTCGTGCTTCGCCACCGTCGGCGACCACATCGACGAGCCCTTGCGCCTCAAGAAGACCGTCGGACGGTTGGCCACCTACCTCCAGGCATACGGCGACCTGATGGTGTCGACCAACCGGTGGGACCCAGCAGTGCTCGCTGCGTTCCGGGCCGACGACATGGTGTCGACAATCGGTGGAGCGATCGACGCGATCGCCACGACCGAGCAACTCGAACACATCGCCACTCTGCTTCCCGACGAGTGGCTCACTCCGGCCGCAAGCGGCAGCCCCCAAGCATGCGCGGACGCCATCCAGCACCAACTCGATCTGGGAGCGGACGCTCTGATCATGCACGGAGCGACGCCCCACGAACTCGCGCCGATCCTCGACGTCATCGATTGACCACAGCTCGTCTCTGCGGAGAGATGGACATCGACACGGAGATGTTCCTCTCGGGGAGCACACCTGCGACACTGAGCGGATGGCCACGCTCGTCCTCACCGTCATCGGCAACGACAAGTCCGGGCTGGTCGATGCGCTCGCCGAGCCGATTGCGACGCACGGCGGCAGCTGGGACCGCAGCCACATGGCTCGCGTCGCCGGCCAGTTCGCCGGGCTCGTGGTCATCTCGGTTCCAGACGGCCAGGTCGCCGCACTGACCGCGAGCTTTGATGCACTGAACGCCCAAGGCCTGCTCGACGTACAGGTCGCCATTGCCTCCACGGCAGACGAGCTGCCTGATTCCTCGTTGCTGAGCCTCCATCTCGTCGGTCAGAACCGGCCGGGCATCATCCGCGAGATCTCCGCCGCACTTGCGAGTCGTGATGTGAGCATCCTCGAACTCGAGACTGACACCACGTCCGCGCCGATGTCCGGCGAGCCGCTCTTCGAGGCTCAGGCGACGCTGCGCATCCCGGCCGAACTCGATCAGGACGACCTGCGTAACGTCCTCGAAGACATCGCCAACGAGATGATGGTCGATCTGGAATTCGGGGAATCATCCTCGCCGACCGCCGGTTGACCGAGACCGACACTGACTGACGACGAAGGGGGGCGAGATGGACGACCATGACAACGACGCGGAAAACACGCGTGACCGCATCCGGCTGACGCAGTTCAGCCACGGAGCTGGTTGAGGCTGCAAACTTGCTCCTGGCGAGCTGGCGCACGTGGTGCGCCATCTGCAATCAGAACATCCCGACGAACTCCTCGTCGGCCCCGACACCGGCGACGATGCCGCGGTGTGGAAGATCGACGCCGATCAGGCGCTCGTGTCGACCGCCGACTTCATCACCCCGGTGGTCGACGATGCGCGCACCTGGGGCCAGGTCGCTGCGGCGAACAGCGTCAGCGACATCTACGCGATGGGTGGCCGACCGCTCTTCGCGCTCAATCTCGTCGGCTGGAACAAGGACGAACTTCCCACCGAATTGCTCTCCGAGCTGTTGGCGGGCGGCCAAGACATCGCGTCCGCAGCCGGCTTCGCCATCGTCGGCGGCCACACCATCGACGATCCCGAACCGAAGTACGGCATGTCGGTCACCGGCATGGTGCATCCCGATCGGATTCTCCGCAACAGCGGGCTCCGGCCTGGTGACGACATCATCCTGACCAAGCCCCTCGGTGTCGGCATCGTCACCACCGCGATCAAGGCTGGTGCAGCAACCTCGACCGAGGCCGACGCTGCCGTCGCTTCGATGGTCCGCCTCAACGACATCGGTGCTCGACTCGCTGTCGAAGCAGGTGCCACCGGGGCCACCGACGTCACCGGCTTCGGCCTGCTCGGGCACCTCGGGCGGATGGCGCTCGAGTCGAACGTGTCGGTCACCGTCGAGTTCGATGCGATTCCATTTCTCCCAGGTGCCGTTGACCATGCCCGCGCCGGGGTCGTGCCGGGGGGCAGCCGACGCAACCTCGAATGGGGCGTCGAATTCCTCGACGCAGGCGCCCACGACGAAGTGGACCAGCTCCTCGTGGCTGACGCTCAGACCTCGGGCGGCCTCGTGTTCGGCATCGAGCCCGCTGCAACCGCGGGCGTGCTCGCCGAACTCGACGCCACGGGCCACACCGCAGCGCACATCGGCACGGCGAGCGCGGGCACCCCTGGCATCGTCCTGCGCTGAGCCCCTCAGCTCCCTCTTGGCGAGTGGCCCAAGGCCGCACGGTGACTGCCGCAATCTCGCTTCGAACTAGCGTGGCTTGACACCCGTTGGACTACAGGAGAGCCACCATGAGCGTCAATTCAAGGAACTACACCAAGGCCTTGTACGGCTTCGATGCTGTCGTGCAACGTGTGCCGGCCGACCGGTGGGATGCCGATTCACCGTGTGAGGGATGGTGTGCACGCGATGTCGTGGCACATGCGGCCGGCGTAATCGACGCTGTAGCCAAAATGGCAAGAACGGGCCAGGTGGCGATGCCTGAAACGCCCGAGGTTGGCGACGATCCCGTCGGAGTCTGGAATGCCTCGCTCTCGAATCTGCTCGAGGCCCTCGATCAGCCCGGAACGATTAACCGCGTCGGCCAATATTGGTTTGGCGAGTCCCCGATCGACGACGTGTTGGCGTTCACGACCTGGGATCCGTTGGGTCACTCGTGGGACTTGGCGACAGCGGTCGGGCTCGATGCCCACGCGAGCGAAGATGTCGCAGAGGCAGCCATTGCCGTCATCTCCGCCAACGCCGACGCCCTGCGCGGCATGAAGCTGATGGGTGACGCCGTCGACGTGCCAGCAGACGCGAGCGCCATGGATCGCTTCCTCGGTCTCACTGGCCGCGACCCATTCGCCTGACGGCTCGCCGCTCACTCGGCTAGACAAACGGGGTGCACGATCTCCTCGCCGCCGCGCTGACGGCCTTCGGCGTGGTGTTTCTTGCGGAGTTAGGTGACAAGACACAGTTGCTCGCCGTCGGTTTTGGCTCTCGGTATTCCGTTCGGCAGGTGGTCGGCGGACTCACCTTGGGCTACGGCGCCGCCAGCCTCGTTGCTGTCACCGTCGGGGGCGCGCTCGGTGTCAGCCTGCCGCAACGTTCCATCGAGATCGTCGGTGGCGTGACCTTCATCGTCTTCGGTTTCCTTGCCCTCCGCTCAGACGACGACAACAACAACGGCGCACGGCGCTCGATGGTGCGGTCGTCGGTGGTGGCGACCATCGGTTTCGCGATCTTCGTCGCCGAGATGGGCGACAAGACACAGATTGCGACGGCAACACTCGCGGCGCGATCCAACCCGATCGGCACCTGGATCGGCGCAACATCCGGCGAGGTGGCGAGCGGAATGATCGGCGTTCTGGCCGGCTCGATGATCGGCGACCGGATCCCCCGAGCAGCGTTGCGATGGACATCGGCGTTGCTGTTCGTGGCGTTTGGCGTCGCCATGCTCATTGGCTGGCCGTGATCCCGGCTCGGGCGCCACGGCAGATCGACCCGGGTCGTCAGCGATGGCAGCCAGGCGCGAAGCTCAGCGATACGACACTCGAAAGGCTCCCATGACGACTTCACCCAATCTTCCCGGCCGACTCGGCAATCCCGATCTCGATATCAAGGACGACCCCCGTGCCGATCCGCGGATGATTGCGGCGATGGCTGCGCTCGGGATGGACGTCGCTCCTCCGCCATCTCCCGTCACCGCTGCGAACACGATCGACGAGTTGCTCGCCTACTGCGTCGAGGCCGAGGCTGGCTTCGACATGCTGGGCAACATCCTCGTTGCGAACACCCCGCCGACATCTGGCGTCACGTCGTACACCGAGGTGATCACCGGGGTCGATGGCAACGACATCAGCCTCTACATCCATCGACCGGACGGCGTCGAGAGCCCGATGCCGTGCATCGTCCACACGCACGGCGGCGGCATGGCGATCCTCAAGGCCGCCAACCCGAACTATGTGCGTTGGCGTGACGATCTCGCTGCGACGGGAATGGTCGTGATCGGTGTCGAGTTCCGCAATGCCGGAGGGGCCCTCGGCCCACACCCATTCCCTGCCGGACTGAACGACTGTGCGAGCGGCGCGCAGTGGGCAATCGCCAATCGTGAGGCCCTGGGCATCTCGAAGGTGATCATGTCCGGCGAATCAGGTGGCGGGAACCTCGCGATCGCCACGACGCTGAAAGCGAAGCAGGACGGTTGGATCGATGACATCGCGGGCGTCTACGCGCAGTGCCCGTACATCTCGAACGCCTATGCCGACCCGACGCCTGAACTGACCTCGCTGTTCGAGAACGACAACTACTTCTTGAACGTCGAGAACCTTGGTGCGCTTGCCAAGCCATACGACCCCACCGGCGCGCACGCAACCAACCCGCTGGCCTGGCCGATGCATGCCGGGCCGGCTGACCTCGACGGCCTGCCACCGCATGTCATCTCCGTCAACCAGCTCGACCCGCTGCGCGACGAGGGGCTCGTGTACTTCCGCAAGTTGCTCGATGCCGGGGTGAGCGCGGTGAGTCGAACCGTCAACGGCACGTGCCACGCGGGCGACTGCCTGTTCCTCGACGCGATGCCCGACGTATGGCACG
>JAJCXU010000172.1 GCA_029263275.1 Ilumatobacter sp. | reverse complement strand
GCGGAAAGATCATGCGTCGCGTCCTGAAGGCACGAGAACTGGGCGAAGACGAAGGTGACACGTCGACACTCGAAGCCGCTCCCGGTTCCCCCGACACGAAGGAATCACGATGACAGGTTACGAACTCAAGGGCATCCCTGCCGAGGCGTGTCGCGACCTGCTGCGGGACATGATCAGAATTCGGGTACTCGAGGAGCGGTGCGCCGAACTCTATGCCGCATCGAAAATCCGCGGCTTCCTCCATCTCTACATCGGTGAAGAGGCGGTGGCCACCGGCGTCATGCACGCGTTGGATTCCGACGATTCCGTGCTCGCGACGTATCGAGAACACGGCCATGCGCTCCTCAAGGGCATACCGGCGACGGGGATCATGGCAGAGATGTTCGGCCGGTCGACTGGCTGCTCCGGAGGTCGGGGCGGCTCGATGCACCTCTTCGATGCCGCCACCAGGTTCTACGGCGGCAACGCCATTGTCGGCGGGCATCTCCCACTCGCCGTCGGTCTCGGCTTGGCGGACCAGGTGGCAGGGAACGACCGCGTCACCGTGTGCTTCTTCGGTGAAGGGGCGATGGCCGAAGGGGAGTTCCACGAGGCGCTGAATCTCGCGGCACTCTGGAACCTTCCGGTGCTGTTCTGCTGCGAGAACAACCGATATGCGATGGGGACGTCCCTGGAGACGAGCGAATCTCAGGTCGACCTGGCACTCAAGGCCGCGGCCTATGCCATTCCCGCCTGGAGCGTCGACGGCATGGATGTGCTCGAGGTCGCGCGAGCGACCAAACGGGCGCGCTCGATGATCACCGGCGGGGGAGGGCCGGTGTTCATCGAGTTCCAGACCTACCGGTTCCGGGCCCACTCGATGTTCGATCCCGATCTCTACCGCGACCCGGCGGAGATCGAGACCTGGAAAGAGCGTGATCCTGTCGTGACCTTTGCTGGGTGGGCAATCGAACAATCGCTGCTGACCGGCGACGACGTCGAGGCGCTCTGGGATGCGGCCCGAGACGAAGTCACCGCCGCTGTCATCGCGGCCGACGAGGCCCCCTTGGAGCCCGTCTCCTCACTGCTCGATCACGTGACCGCAACGACCGAGGAGGTCTCGTCATGACTGGCCCAGAAGTGGAGACCACCTATCGCGAGGCGATGCGCGACGCGATCCGCGAGGCGTTGGCAACCGATGATCGAGTGATCGTGCTTGGCGAGGACGTCGCTGACTACGGCGGTACCTATGCCGTCACCAAGGGCTTGCACGAGGAGTTCGGCCGTGATCGCGTGCGTAACACGCCACTGTCCGAGTCCGGGTTCGTCGGCGCCGGCATCGGCGCCGCACTCGGCGGGTTGCGCCCGATCGTCGAGATCATGACGGTCAACTTCAGCCTCCTCGCACTCGACCAGATCGTCAACACCGCGGCCACGCTTCGCCACATGTCGGGCGGGCAGTTCCACGTGCCCCTGGTGATCCGGATGACGACAGGCGCCGGGCGTCAACTCGCAGCTCAGCACAGCCATAGCCTCGAAGGTTGGTATGCGCACGTCCCCGGGCTGAAGGTCATCGCGCCGGCGACGGCCAGCGATGCACGTTGGATGTTGCCCACTGCACTCGCCGATCCGAACCCGGTGATCCTCTTCGAGCACAACGCCCTCTACGGCGAACACGGCTCGATCGACCCAGTCGGCGGTCCGGTCGACATCACTCAGGCTGCGATCCGACGCAGCGGCAACGACGTGTCGATCATCGCGTGGGCCGGGATGGTGCACAAGGCGATGGCCGCCGCTGCAGTCCTCGCTGATCAGGGCGTCGACGCCGAGGTGATCGACCTCCGCTCGCTGCGTCCACTCGACGCGGACACGTTGGCCGAGTCGGTGGCGCGGACGCACCATGCCGTGGTGGTCGACGAAGGATGGCTCACCGCCGGGCTCAATGCAGAGATCGCGGCCCTGATCACCGAACGCTGCTTCTGGACGCTCGACGCTCCGGTCCGCCGACTGGCATCGGCGGAGGTGCCCATCCCGTACGCACAACACCTCGAAGAGCACGCGATCCCGCAGGTCGACGACATCGTCGCGGCAGTCAATCGTCTCGTGCGGGACGGAGTGTGATGTCTGTCGCCCCCGAGCAGATCGAGTACGTGATGCCGTCGCTTGGCGCTGACATGGACGAAGGCTCGGTGATCGAGTGGCACGTCGCAGTGGGCGACCGCGTCGCGCGCGGCGATGTCGTCGCCCGAGTCGAGACCGACAAATCTGACATCGACATCGAGATCTGGCGTGATGGTGAGGTCGAGGAGATCCTGGTCGCACCTGGTCGACTCGTTCCCGTCGGCACCCCGTTGCTGCGCCTTGCAGCGTCCGGTGAGGCCGTTGCCGCGGCAGTGCAACCCGACGATGCTCGCGAGGCGGTCGAGGCTGGCTCCGACCGCGCACCCGACACCGACCCGGACTCGATCGTCACACCGTCGAGCCGGCCGCCAGCGGTGGTGCGGAGCGGTACCGGGTTG
Organism: Ilumatobacter sp.; assembly: GCA_029263275.1. GTDB lineage: Bacteria > Actinomycetota > Acidimicrobiia > Acidimicrobiales > Ilumatobacteraceae > Ilumatobacter_A. Next base: position 4,116 of record JAJCXU010000172.1, on the reverse strand, counting down.
TGGGCGACGCCCCTCGCTCGACGAACCGCCGCGGAACAGGGCGTCGACCTCACAGCCGTTGTCGGATCGGGCCCGAACGGCGCGATTCGGCGTCGTGATCTACCGGCAGCTGACGGTGCGGTCAGCTCCGATGGTGCACCGCCCGCCGAGGAGGCGTCGGCCGAGGCTCGTCCCCGAACCCGGGCCGACCGAATGCGTCGAGCAATCGCCGACCGGATGTCGCAAGCGAATCGCGACATTCCGCACTACTTCCTCGAGCGGCAGATCGACGTGTCTGCACTCATGGACTACCTGGGCAGGGTCAACAGCGACGTCGAGGTCGCTGACCGCGTGGTGCCCGCCGCGGCGTTCGTTCGCGCCACCGCCCTCGCCGCCGCTCGCCACGGTGAACTGAATGGGCATTGGCGCGACGGCGCATTCGTCCCGAGTGGTGCCGTCAACGTGGCCGTCGCGATCTCGCTGCGTGGTGGCGGCCTCGTCACCCCACAGATTCAGCAGGCCGACACGGTGGGACTCATCGCGACGATGGCCCGACTGAAGGCGATGACCCTCGAAGCCCGATCCGGTGTGCTTCGCTCGACCTCGATGGGAGCTGGGTCGGCTGACCCCGATGGGAACATCACTGATGCGGCGGATCAAGCATCGACGATCACGGTGACCAACCTCGGCGAACGTGGCGCCGACCTGGTGCACGGAGTGATCTCGCCGCCCGAGGTCGCCCTGGTCGGCTTCGGCCGCATCGCACAGCGTCCGTGGGTCGTCGATGGTCAGGTGCAACCTCGCCACATGGTGACCGCGACGCTTGCCGCAGACCATCGCGCGACCGACGGCGCCACCGGCAGCCGCTTCCTCGCGACACTTGCCCGACTGCTCGAAACCCCGGAGGAACTATGAGCGAGATCAGCCCACCCACGTCACTGGCCGAGGTGCGCAACCATCTCGAACGCGCGATTGGTGCCGTCGCCCCTGACGTGGTTGACGAGGTGCAGTCGCTCGACGCGGACCTCGACTTCTTCGAAGAATTCGGCCTCGATTCGATGGACCGGCTGACGATCATGGAATCGCTGGTCGCCGGCACTGGCGTCGCCATTCCTGACGAGGTCGTCCCGCGCCTCACCACCATCCAAGCGTTGAGCGATCACCTGACATCGGGCTGAGACAGCGCTGGTGCGCCCAGGTCGACCTCGTCGAACTGGGCTGGCACCGATGCATCAACGCCGAGTTGTCGCTGCAATCGTTGGGCCAGCGCCCTGCTGGCGTCAGGCTCGCCATGCACGACATGGACGTGTTCCGGCGGTGTGGGGAGACGGTCGATCCAGGCGACCAAGTCGTCCGCATCGGCGTGGACAGACATCGAATCGAGTTGCACGACGTCAGCCCGCACCGCCACCTCCAGGCCGAACATGCGAACGTGGTCAGCACCGTCCTGCAATGACCGACCGCGAGTTCCGGCCGCTTGGAATCCGCACAGAATCACCACGTTGCGCGGGTCTGGAAGCATCCGCTTCAGATGGTGCAGCACGCGCCCACCGCTGGCCATCCCGGACGCAGAGATGACGATGGACGGCCCGACGTGATCGCTGATCGCCATCGACTCCGCGACCGTTCGGCACGAGCGCAGTCCACCACCGGGATCGAAGTCGACGTCGGTCGAATGCACGACGGCCGCCTCGCCGCGCGACAGTGCTGCTCGATAGACGTCGAGCACCGAGAGCGCCATGGGACTGTCGGCGAAGACCGGAATCCGCGGTATGCGACCGTCGGTCATCAACCGTTGGAGCACGAGCAGGATCGTTTCCGTGCGATCGACGGCGAACGCAGGAATGAGAACGCTGCCACCTCGACGGGCAGCCGAACTGATTGCTTCGGCCAGTGCCTCGTCGTCGCGTTCGCTCGTGCCGTGGAGCCCATCCCCGTAGGTCGACTCGATGAGCACCGTTCGGGCTGCTGGGGCCGGCAGCGGGCCCGGAATCAGCGGGTGGTCGCCACGGCCGAGGTCGCCGCTGACCAACAGGGTGTGCTCGCCGTTGTCGATGTCGAGATGCACGGAAGCCGAACCCAAGATGTGGCCCGCGGGAACGAGCGTGGCGACGATTCCTTCGGCAACGGTGAATTGCTCGTTGAATGGAGCGGGCATGAACAGCGGCAGCGTTGCTTCGGCGTCGTCGGCCGTGTAGAGCGGGAGTGCCGGGTTGTGCTTGCTGAAGCCTCGCTCGTTGGCGAACCGCGCCTGCTCCTCGTGGATGTGTGCACTGTCGCGGAGCAGGATGTCGCACAACTCGACGGTCTCACGAGTGGCGTAGATCGTTCCGGAGAACCCCTCGCGAACGAGTCGGGGGAGCCACCCGCTGTGGTCGATGTGGGCGTGGGTGAGCACGACGGCATCAATCGTGTTCGGCGCAACGGGAAATGGTTCCCAGTTGCTCCGCCGCGCCGCTCGGAGGCCTTGAAAGAGCCCCGCGTCAACAAGCACTGTTGCCGATCTGGAGCGGACGAGGAATCGGCTTCCGGTCACGGTCCCGGCTGCGCCGAGGAATTGCAGGCGGGCGTCAGTCATGTGCCTCCGGGCTGCGATTGCCCACCATCGGTCGTCGTGGCGGCAGCAGCCATGACTCGATCATCCGGCACGCGCTGGCCGATTCGAAGGGCCGAACGTCATGACTGCCCCGCGACAAGACCGGGACAAGACCGCGACAAGACCGTGGTGAGACCGGGACGAGACCGGGACGAGCCGCCGTTGCACAATCGGGACCTTCCGCCCTACATCTCTGGCCTCGAACGCGGTCCAATCAATAGCAACCCCGCAAACGAGGAGCCGACGATGTGTTTCGCAGAACCCGGACAGGTCGTGTCGACTGACGGATCGATGGCGCGCATCGCGACGGGCTCGGGTGAGATCGACACATCGCTGGCCGTGCTCAACGCTCGAGGCGAGCGTGTCGAGGTGGGTGATTGGGTCGTGGCCGCACTCGGTCTCGCGCTCGAGCTTGTGGCCGAAGACGAAGGACATCGCCTCCTCGACGAGCGTCGCTTGCTCCTGGAAGGTGCCGGGGCAGCACGAGAAGGGATGGTGGACCATGCCCGCTGACACGACAGAGCGGACCGGCATGCTCAAGCAGGTGGCTTCGACGTCATCGCCGCGCGGGCTGCAGCTTGCGTTGGCAACTGCGGTGATTTCTGGGATTGCGGTGTACATCAATGGGCAAGCGGTGTCTCGCTTCGCCTCGCCCACCGTCTACACCACCGGCAAGAACCTGGTTGCCGGGGTCTTCCTCGTCGCGCTGGCCATCGCCAGCCGGGCGACGCGACGGCCCGCCGACACACGTCAGCACCGCACGCTTCGGCCGCGCGAGATCGTCGTCTTGTGCGCTGTGGCCGCATTCGGCGGCGGCGCCGCCTTCGTCCTCTTCTTCGAGGGCCTGTCTGCGGCATCGTCGACCGACGCGGCGTTCTTGCACAAGACGCTCGTCATTTGGGCTGCGGTCATCGCGGTCGTCGTCCTGAAAGAACGGGTCGGTGTCGTGCAAGTCGGAGCGATCGCACTGCTCATCGCTGGGCACGTCGTGCTCGCGAGCGGTGTGGGCTCGTTGCGCCTCGGGTCCGGCGAGCTCATGATCCTGGCTGCGACGTTGCTCTGGTCGGGCGAGGTCGTGGCCGTGAGGTGGCTGCTCGGCTCGATCCAGCCGGCGACGCTGGCGGGCATTCGGGTCGGCGGTGGAGCCGTGCTCCTCGTCGGATGGCTGGTGGTTTCCGGTGATGTCGGCCGGTTGATCGAACTCGGTGCGTCTCAGCTGGGCTGGCTCCTCCTGACCGGTGCGCTCCTGACGTGTTTCGTGTCGTGCTGGTACCGAGCGTTGGCCCAGGCGACCGTGGTCGATGTCACCGCCGTGCTCGTGCTGGGCGCCGTGATCACGGGCTGGCTCGACGTCGTGATCGGTCACTCGCCGGCGGCGAGTCGGACGCCCGGATGGGTGCTGTTGGCGGCCGGCGTCGCTCTCTTGGTGACATATCAACTGGTGACACTCACGTTGCGCCAACCACGACGTGACCGCCTCGTCACCTGAATCTGATGAGTCCCGCAATGGTGCCATCGACGACCGCCCCGCAGAAGGCGAG
>JAJCXU010000171.1 GCA_029263275.1 Ilumatobacter sp. | reverse complement strand
CGAAGGACTCTCGTGCGCTCGTCAAGATCGCGGAGGATCACGGCTACAACTTCTCGATGATGCGCGGCGTGGTCGAGGTCAACGACGAACAGCGAGCTCGGATGATCGACAAGGTCGCCAGAGCTGTCGGCAAACACCACTCCAACTTGGAGGGTGTCACCGTTGGTGCGATGGGCTTGACGTTCAAAGCAGGGACCGACGATTTGCGTGAGTCGCCTGCAATGGCGATCATCGCTGAGCTCCGTGCTGCCGGCGCCCATGTGCGGGCGTTCGACCCAACGACGTGTGGCGAACTGTCGCCGCATCAGGCGGTGGCTCTGGACGGAATCGAGCTCACGCCGGAGTTGATCGATGTGGCTGATGACGCTGATGTGATCTGTGTGTTCACCGAGTGGCCTGAGTTCGCCAAAGTTGATCTCGAAGATGTCGCGGTTCGTGCCGGTGCGGGGACCACACTGGTTGACATGCGCAACATGTTTGACCCGTGGAACGTCAAGCGCGTCGGTCTCGGCTACGACGGCGTCGGCCGCCGCTGATGCGTGTCGTCGTTGCCGGCGGTGCTGGCTTCCTCGGTTCGCACCTCTGCGACGCGCTGATCGCTCGCGGCGACGAGGTCGTCTGCGTCGACAACTACATCACCGGTCGTGCCGCCAATGTCGCGCACTTGATCGGCAACGCATCGTTCACGCTCGTCGAACAGGACATCGTTGCGTCGTGCGATATCGACGGCGAGGTCGACGCGGTGATGAACCTGGCAAGCCCGGCATCACCGAAGGACTACTACGCATTCCCGATCGAGACGCTCGACGTCGGCAGCATCGGCACTCGCAACCTCCTCGAACTGGCTCACCGAAACTCGGCAACGTTCTTCATGGCCTCGACGAGCGAGGTGTACGGCGACCCGCTCGTGCATCCCCAACCCGAAACGTATTGGGGCCACGTCAACTCGATTGGTCAACGGTCGATGTACGACGAGGCGAAGCGATTCTCCGAGGCGCTCACGATGGCTTACCACCGCAGCAAGGGCGTCGACGTCAAGATCGTCCGGATCTTCAACACCTATGGGCCGCGCATGCAGCCCGACGATGGTCGCGTCGTGTCGAACTTCATCGTGCAAGCGCTCCGCGGCGAGGCACTCACGATCTACGGCGACGGACAACAAACACGCAGTTTCTGTTTCGTTGCTGACGAAGTGCGCGGCTTCCTCGCCCTGCTCGACAGTGATCAGACCGGCCCGATCAACATCGGTAACCCCGGCGAATTCACCATGCTCGAACTCGCTGAGATCGTTGTTGAGCTCACTGGCTCAACGGCAGGCCTCGTCCACGAGCCCTTGCCGAGCGACGACCCCAAGCAACGCAAACCTGACATCACGCTCGCGACGCAGCATCTCGGCTGGGAGCCGACGATTGCACTCCGCGAGGGCCTGGCGAAGACCATTCCGTACTTCGCTGACCAACTCGCCCTGCAATCCTGATCTGGTTCACCGGTCCTGTTACCGGGCCTGAAGCGTCATGCTGACCTGAGTCGAACGCGAGCCGCACAGCGCACCGTGCCCAACTGGGTGCCGGTCTCACAACGTCAGCGCGTGGCGGTGAGCAGAGCTTCGGCGGGTTCGGGCGTCGTTGCCGGGGTCGCATCGGGTCGTTCGAGGGCTGTGAGCCAGCCAACGGTGATGAGCCACCAGATGACCGAGACGTTGACGCCAGCACCAAGGCCTTCGGTCGTGACGCTGTTGATGAGGCTCGCCACGTAAATGCCCATGATGATCAGATGGTCGGCACGGGCCGTGCCCGCCAGGCCGGCATGCGTCGGCGACACTCGCCGATGCGCCCATTGACGGTTGAGTACCACCATCGAGGCGCCGAGCAGGAGGCACCACCAGATCAGGCCGGCCAAACCGGCGTCGATCATCACGTTGACCAGCGCGTTGTGGGCGCCGCCGAGGCCGGTCTCGTCGAAGAACACGCCCTTGGCGGAGGTGAACCCGAGGCCGTGAAGCGGCCGGGTCAGGAACGACTCCCAGGCCAGCGTCCAGATCTCTGTGCGGCGGTTGAACGTGCCGATGCTTTCGGCACTTTCGCCGCGAGTCAAGAACTGGATGATCGGCCCGCCGAAGGCAAGTACGAGCGCCGCGCCAGCGACGATGGAACCAAGGAGAAGTTGCGGCTTCATCTTGTTGCCCGACCAGACCCAGGCCATGATCGCGAGCGCGACGAACGTGCCGCCGATCGACCCGCGCGTCCTGGTCATCAGCAGGAACACGAACTGGAACGCGAAGAGCAGCCCATAGGTGTGGTGATGCCAGTGCGGCGTGCGGCCGTCTGGAAGCTGATGGCCTGACTGCAGCCACAGGCCAAACAACACGCAGAGCGAGATGGCCAACATCGACCCCGCACTGACGCTGTGTACCGAGAGCCACGTGAAGCGTCCGACCTGCGGGCCCGTGGTTGGAGCGACATACGCAAGGCCGGCGAGAATCGAGATCGACATCAAGACGAGCCAGCTGTGGGCGAGATGCACCATCGTGTCGATGGTGCCCTCAGTGGCCAGCAGGTGGATGACCGTGCCGATGATGACGAACTGGACAGCGCGAGCCATGCCGAGCATGGGGAAGCTCGAGTACAGCGCACTGGCCGACGTGGTGAGGATGTATCCCCACATGGCGATGAGGAGCGGCGTGAACTTGGGCCGCGACGCAGCGAGCCGCCACATCGCCCACGCGCCGACCATCCCGTAGATGAGCAGTTCGACGGCAATCAACGGGTCGACCGACCCGGAGAGGGCGTCGTCGATACTCCGGCGGCGGACCTTGTATTCCGTGGCGACGATCATCACGAGCGGAGCGAGCCACATGAGCCGCTGCTGCATCGTTTGGCGGGCCCGTCGCTGGGAGCGTTCTGGTACTGCCGGATGGCGCGGAGCGAATGCAGCTCGGCGTCGCCCAGCGTGTGCCTTCGGGGGAGCGAGATCGACGGGCCGTCCGTGCGGCACGCTCGCGAGCGGGCGCGGCGCCTCCCGTGTCTCGGCGGGCTGCCAGACCCAGGGGGCGTCGTCGATGTTCGCCTGGAGGAGGTCGGTCTCGAGCAGGGCTCGGGGAGCGGTGACGGTGGGCCCGACCGTGGGCGGTGCGAGCGCTCTCGGCGCCTCCTGGGGGTCGCCAAG
>JAJCXU010000170.1 GCA_029263275.1 Ilumatobacter sp. | reverse complement strand
CGCCGTCGGCGCTTCCGCCAAGCAGGTCCGGCGAATGATCGTCTCGGAGGCGTTTGTCCTCGGTCTCGTTGCCACCGTGCTCGGCATCTTCGGCGGCATCGGTGTGTCCAAGCTCATCGTCTTCCTGTTCAACCAGGCCGGTGCGGGGTTCCCCGACACCGAAACGATTCTGAAGCCTCGGACGTTCATCGCGGCTGCCGTCGTCGGACTCGGTGTCACGCTGCTCTCGGTCTTCGTTCCCGCTCGCAGAGCGTCGACGATTCCACCGGTCGCTGCAATGCGTCCCGAGCTCGGCTTCGACGCGCTCAAGAAGAAGCAGCTGATCATCGGCGCCGCCGTGACGGCCCTCGGCGCAGTCATGCTCATCATCGGACTGTTCGTCCAGCCCGGCCCGACCGTGTCATGGGCGGTGCTCGCAGGGGTCGGCGCGCTCTCACTGGTCCTCGGCGTCGCCAGCGTCTCGTCGACCATCGCCGCACCAGTCACCAAGGCCATCGGCTGGCCGGTTGCGAAGCTGTTCAAAGTGCCCGGCACCCTCGCGCGCGACAACGTGGCTCGCGCCCCACGTCGCACATCATCGAGCGCATCGGCACTGATGATCGGAGTCGCACTGGTCAGCGCAGCTGCAGTGTTCGCATCGTCGCTGCGGGCAACGTTCACCGACATTCTCGACAATGCCATCACCGCTGACTACATCGTCACCGACCCGAACTTCTTCGGCCTGTCACCCGCTGTGGCCGAGAGCCTGGCGGCGCTGCCAGAACTCGAGGCGGTCACTCCGGTCAGAGGCATCGGCGCACAGGTTGACGGCGACACGAAGGGCTTTGGTGCCATCAATCCTGATGCCTTCGAGAAGCTGGTCAACCCGGACCTCAAGTCTGGCGAGATTGCCGGCCTCGGCCAGAACGAAGTCCTCATCCACACGGACCCGGCGGGTGATCTCGACAAGGAAGTCGGCGACACCATCGATGTCTTGTGGCAGAACGGGATCGAAGGGACGCTCACCATTGCTGGCATCTACGGCGACGCCACGTTCGGCAATTGGCTGATCAGCCTCGACACGCTCGAGTCGGTCAGCGAGGCACCCGCCCGCGACTTCTTCATCATCGGCAAGCTCGCCGAAGGTGTCACTCCCGAAGAGGGTGACCTCGCCGTCGCCGCGGCAACCGAAGACTTCCCCCAGGCCGACGTGCAAACCAACGCCGAGTTCCGCAAGAGTCAGGAGGATCAGATCAACCAGCTCTTGCTCACGATCACCATCCTGTTGATGCTGTCGATCGTCATCGCGGTGCTGGGCATCGCCATCACACTGGCGCTGGGCGTGTTCGAGCGCACCCACGAGATCGGGTTGCTTCGCGCCGTCGGCATGAACCGTCGACAACTCCGCCGGTCCGTGCGGTGGGAGGCGGTCATCGTGTCGAGCTTCGGCGCCATCGTCGGGATCGTGCTCGGCACCTTCCTCGGCGTCGTTGCATCCCTGGCCGTGCCAGACGACATCGTCAGCAAGTTGGCCTTCAACCCAGCGATCGTCCTCGTCGTCATGGTCTTCGCGGTCCTCGCCGGCCTCTTGGCAGCCGTGTACCCGTCGTTCAAGGCGAGCAACATGGACGTCCTCGAAGCCATCGCGACTGAATAGCAGCGGCGCTCCAAGCTCTCCTGCGTCGAACGTCGCTTTCTCAGCACGTGGGTGTCACGACCCCCGGTCCCCAAGTCGCAGGTGTCATCTCCCCCCGGGTGACACCTGCGACCGGGCACAATGATCCTCATGGCGCTTGACATTGATCGGCTGGAGGACTCGGTGCTGGCGTTCTTGGCTGAGCGGCATCTGGCGACGTTGACGACGTTGCGGGCTGATGGGTCGCCGCATGTGGTTGCCGTCGGGTTCAGCTACGACGTCGAGGCGCGCGTCGCCCGTGTGATCACCAGAGGTTCGTCACAGAAGTCGTTGAACGCAGGACGAATGGAAGCCGCAGGGCAGCGCGCCGCGGTGTGCCAGGTCGACGGAGGTCGATGGTTGAGCCTCGAAGGAGCGGTCCGCCTGATCAGTGACCCCGACAGCATCCAGGCCGGCATCGACGGGTATGCCGCCAGATATCAGCAACCCAAACAACTCGACGATCGCACGGTGATCGAGATCGACGTCGACCGCATCCTCGGACGAGCCTGACCGGGCCGCCGCATTCGTTCGCGGCAGGTGCTCAGCCCGCGTCGCGGTTCCAGGGCAGACCGGCGATGTAGGCCTGTGCCGCCGGATGTGGGTCCATCGGCGTCTCGTCGGTGCGCACGGTCTGCTGCGGATCGAGGTGCTGCTGGCAGCCACGGCACCAGTACAGCATCCGACCGTGCTGGCCGAGCGGCCGACAATCGATGGTCTCGCCGCACCGCCGACACCGCTGGCCGTTGCGGCCGTAGACGGCAAGGCCGCCCTTCTCTGCCATGGTGGCGGCTCGTGTGGCCTGTTGCATGTTGGCCCGAAGCATGGTTGCCGCCGCGTTGACGACACGGATCGCATCGTGTTCGGTGAGCGCATCGATGCGGGCGAACGGACTCAGTTCGGTCGCCCAGAGGGCTTCACACCGGTAGACGTTGCCGAGACCACGGACCACCCGTTGGTCGAGCAGGACTTCGCCGAGGCGGGCCGAGCCGTCCTCGAACGACAGCAGAAGGTTGACCACCATGCCCGGGTCGGTGTTGGACTGAGACAGATCCGGGCCGAGCCGGCCCATGCCCGGGTGGCGCCGCTTGTCCGGGATTCGATACGTCTCGGTGACCGGCGCATTGAAACACACCGCCACCCAATCGGCCACTTCGATCGCGACGCGCATCTGTTGATACGGCTTACGCCACTGTTCGCCGCGGCGATAGACGTGCCACGAGCCGCTCAGCCTGAGGTTCGTGTGCAAGACCATGTTGTCGTCCCACACGATCTCGATGTGCTTGCCGTGGTTCTCGACACGCTCGACGACGCGGCCGGCACTCGGGGTCGGGCCCACGAGACATGGGGCATCGAATCGCACCATGGGCTTCCCAGCGAGCGCAGTACGCAGCGCGCTGGCGGCCCGGTGGACTCCATCTCCCTCCGGCATGACAAGCTCCAGATTACGTCAGTGTGACTTGCACGTCACTCGATTCGTACGGAATGTCATGAAATTCATCGAGGAGCGCTCAGGGCAGCTTGCCGGTGTGCGCCAGCGCCAGCCGGATGAGGCGGTCGTGGCCGCTCATCATTTCGAGAACGACGTCGTTGCTCACGGCTTCCTCGGGAGTGAACCACCGCAGGTCGAGCGCTTCCTGAGTGGGCTCGCACTCACCCTCGACGGGGACGACGTAGGCCAAGCTCACCGCGTGATGGCGAGGGTCGTGGAAGCCCGACTTCGATGGATCAGGGAAGTACTCAGCCACCGTGAACGGCGTGGGGTTGGCAGGCACTCGCGGGAACGCCATCGGACCGAGGTCCTTCTCGCAATGGCGCATGAGCGCCTCGCGGACACGTTCGCCGTACAGCACGCGGCCGGTGACGACCATGCGACTGATCGACCCGTTCGCATTCTGGCGCAGCAACATGCCGACCTCTTCGACATTGCCATGACCATCGACACGCACGGGCACGGCATCGACGTACACAATCGGCATTCGACCACGGACGAGTTCGAGCTCGTCGTCGGTCAGCCACGTCTCATCGGTCTGGGTCTCGATTTCACTCACGCCCATGATGATCCCACGCCACGCGCCACCTCCCGAGGATCTTCCGCACGATGCTCATCAACAGAACCGTGCGGAGGATGGTCCAGCCGATCGTCTCTGCAACGATGGGCAAATGGAAGCCGACCGAGACCGATGGGATCAGCGCTGGAGCGAGAGCGCCACCGACCCGAAACAGATCGAACCGGTGGCGCCCGATGTGATCGACGCGCACCCTGAATTGCTCGAGCAACTACCCACCGAGGGCCAGGCTCTCGACCTGGCGTGTGGTGTCGGTGCACAGTCGCTGTGGCTGGCCT
>JAJCXU010000169.1 GCA_029263275.1 Ilumatobacter sp. | reverse complement strand
CCGTACACGCCACTCATCGTTTCGCGCGGGAAGAACGCCGACGAGAAGAACATCGCGATGAACAACAGCGGGAAGGCACCCTGCACTGCTTCAGAAGACCCGGTGATCAGTGCCATCGCCGACATCAGCGCACCGACAGCGAGTGCGAGCACGACCCCAGCGACGACCAGGCCGAGCACTCCGACGACGCCGCCCTTGACCGTGAGGCCGAACGGCAGCAGCACGAGCACGAAGAACACCGACTGAAACGCGCCATACGCCATGCCGCCTGCCATCCGCCCCACGATGATTCCGGTTCGGGTCGAAGGTGAGGCGAGCAAGCGATCGAAGAAACCGTTCTCGATATCGGTCGCAAGCGCTGTGGCTCCCGTTGTCGAACCGAACAGGATGCCCTGCACGATCGCTCCGGCGAGGGCGAAGTCGAGGTACGAGTCGACCACAGGAAACCCGGGCAATGCTGTGGCCCGTGAAAACGAGGAGGTGCCGAGCGCAGCGAAGAAGAGCGGGAAGAACAATGATGGAACGACGAGTGTCGGTTGCCGCAGCAGTGACTGCATCGATCGCACGGACATTGCCCAGGTCTGGGCCGCGGTCGATGTCGAGAGCGTGGCGGTCATGCGCTCAACCTTCGGCGCCTTCGAGGCGGTGGCCCGTCGCCTCGGCAAAGACATCATCGAGGCTTGGCTCGTGCATCTCGAGGTTGCGGACCGTGATTCCGGCGTCGTCGAGGTTGCGGACGACCGCTGACACTGCGCTCGGACCTTCGGTCAAGCCGACGCCGAGCGTTCCTTCGGGGCTGGGACGGAGTTCACCGAACTTGCCGAGCAATTCCGTCGCGGTCTGATGCGAGGATTCGTCGACGGTGACGAACAGCGTGGGCGAGCCGACTCCAGCCTTCAGCTCCGCAGGTCGGCCCTTCCGGACGATCACACCGTTGTCGATGATCGCAATCCGCTCGGCGAGTTGATCAGCCTCTTCGAGGTACTGGGTGGTGAGGAGCACCGTGGTGCCGTCGTTGTTGAGGCGACGAATCTCCTCCCACAGCGAGATCCGGCTCATGGGGTCGAGGCCCGTGGTTGGCTCGTCGAGGAAGAGCACGGACGGCTCGTGGATGAGCGACAGCGCGAGGTCGAGCCGGCGCCGCATGCCGCCCGAGTAGGTGCCGACGCGCCGGTCGCCAGCAGCGGTGAGTCCGACTCGTTCGAGGAGTTCGCCCGCCCTGCTGTGATGTTGCGATTTCGGGAGCCCGTAGAGAACGGCCTGCAGCCGGAGCAATTCGGTGCCGGTCATCAACGGGTCGATCGCAGCGTCCTGCAGTGCGACGCCGATGTTGCGCCGAACACCGTCGGCTTCCTTGACGATGTCGAATCCGGCGACGCGACCGACGCCGCCCGTCGGTCGGAGCAGCGTGGTGAGCATGCGCACCGTGGTCGATTTGCCCGCGCCATTCGGCCCGAGGAAGCCGAAGATCTCGCCCCGCTCGATGTTCAGGTCGACGCCGTCGACCGCCTTGACGACATCATCGCCTGAACCGAAGTATCGCTGCAGGCCTTCAGCGACGATCGGTGCTGTTTGTTCACCCATCTGCGCAGCTTTGCAGCCGAGCCTGGCCAGCATCGGTTCTGGGAGCTGTGACTCCGGTCAGCGAGTTTATGCGCTGCGGAGGATCTCGCGGATCAATGGCTCGTAGTGCTCGAGCGGGTTGCTGACGTAGTCGGCGTCGAATGCCATCTGGTCGTACTTCGCACAGAACTCTTCGGTGTAGTCGAAGAACGGATTGTCGCGGTGCACCTCGCGGGCGTCCTTGTCCATGCCGAGGTAGTGCCAGAAGTAGTAGCCCTGGAACTCGCCGTGGTGCTTGACCATGAAGTGGTTTGCCTCCGACACGAAGGGCTTGATGATGCCCGCGGCGATGTCCGGGTGGCTGTACGGGCTGAGTGTGTCGCCGATGTCGTGCAGCAGCGCGCACAGGACGTACTCGTCGTCGCGTCCGTCTTTTTCGGCACGCGTCGCGGTCTGCAGGCTGTGCTCGAGCCGGTCGATCGGAAACCCGCCGTGGTCGAACTTGAGGGCACGCATCAGGTCGATGACGCGGTCGGCGACCATGCCCTGCGTGATCTCGAGCTGCGGGGTGATGATCGCCCAATCCTCCGCGGTTGATTCCTCGAATGACGTGAACGATGCGCGCTGATGTGTGTCGGTCATGATGTGCTCCTGACGCTCATTGGGCTGCTTGGATGGCTTGCCAGACGCGCTCGGCGGTGGCGGGCATGTCGATGTGCTTGACGCCGAGGTGGTTGACTGCATCGACGACGGCGGACTGAACGGCAGGGGTCGACCCGATCGTGCCCGATTCGCCGATGCCCTTCGCGCCCAATGGATTGACGAACGTTGGCGTCTCCATGTGCACGACTTCGAAGCTGGGCAGCTCGGCTGAGCTGATCATGCCGTAGTCGGCGAGATTTGAGGTGATCGGGTTGCCGTCTTCGTCGTAGCGCACCTCTTCGAGCAGGGCTTGTGCCGTGCCCTGTGCGATGCCGCCATGGATCTGTCCGTCGAGCAGCAGTGGATTGATGACGCGACCGGCATCGTCGCACGCGACTTGGCGGAGGTGCTTCACCTGACCCGTT